>JBIQMB010000129.1:0-7868 GCA_044463745.1 Chitinophagaceae bacterium
TTTAGTCGGACAATAATGATATTTTCTTCTAAATTTCCCCTACTAAAAAGATAAATGATAAATCCCTTTCTCAAACCCTTTGACCCAGTAGATGCCATCAATAAAAGTTCTCCGGCATGCTCTTCTATCCATTCTTTTAAGTGACTGTATTTCAAAGCAAAAAATGAGGCAGCGAGAAATTTGTTATTTAAAGACTCTATTTCTTCATCGCTCAATGTATCTAAGTCATTAAAAATATAATCAAATGAGGGGACAAATTTTTTCCACTCATCCGGAACCCCTTCAAAAAGACTCTCAAGCGTATGATATTTCCATCTTGTTTTTCCATGGTAGAGCAAAACCGGTATAATCAATTGCAACTCTTCTTCATTTTTGATTTGCTTGGCATACCCGGAATAAATATAGCCACCCATCTGGATGGTTGTAAATTTATCGGGAGCGCTCTTGTGCTCTACGAGCAATGAAATTTTTATTGTTATCCCGCTACCTTTTAGCCTGCATGAATAAACAATATCGGAGAGGGATTTCTTTAATTGGTCAGACAGATATGTATCGGGTAGATGAACCAGGGTAGAGAAATCCAATTGAGAACTTATATAAGATGGGAGAGCACTCATAAAATATGATATCGCGATATTGATATCCGAGAGTATATGCCGGATAAAATCATCATGAGTGGGAACTTTGCTATCCATATTAGCAGTAAATATAATAAAACTTTTTATCTGTCACGCAATAGATGTTAAAAAAACTATGTGGAATATCACCAGGTCGAACATTTTGAAAAACCCTTGCAATAATTTATCATTTCGCTGAAAAGTATTTGTAATTTGCCTCCCGAATGCTACAGCAACTTTACATACAGAATTATGCGATTATAGAGAAATTGAAAATCAACTTTACTTCTCATTTGAATATTATTACAGGTGAAACAGGTGCCGGTAAAAGTATTCTGATGGGAGCTTTAGGGTTAATTCTGGGTGACAGAGCTGACACCTCATCATTGCTCGATAATAAAACGAAACTTGTCGTAGAAGGACAATTTAAAATGACATATGAGGCCGTGAGGAATTTTCTTGAAATGAATGACCTCGATCAGGAACAAGAACTGATCATCCGGCGCGAGATTTCGCCGAACGGAAAGTCACGGGCCTTTATTAATGATACGCCGGTTACGCTATCACAATTAAAGGATCTGACGGGACTTTTGGTCGACCTTCACCGGCAGTTTGATATACAGCAATTAAATAACAAAGATTTCCAACTGGAGGTATTGGATGCATTGGGAAATAATGAAGCGAAACTTTCAGAATACCATCAGACCTACACAAAATATAAATCAGTAAAGTCTCATTTACAATCTTTGCGTCAGGAGCAGGAGGAGGCAAATAAAGAATTGGACTATCATCAATTTTTATACAATGAATTGGAGCAGGCGAACTTCTTGCCCAATGAGATTGAGGAATTGGAAGCAGAAATGAAAGTGATGGGTAATGCAGAAACGATAAAAGAAACGCTTGCTGCTGTTACCACCTCTTTGAATGAGGGTGATGAGCCTATGATACAGCAATTGAGATCCTTAATTTCAAAAGTAGCTTCGGTCAAGGATATGATTCCTGCACTCGATGAAATAGGTGACCGGTTGCAATCCGTTTTTATTGAATTAAAAGATATCGCATTAGAATTGGAATCTATTGACTCCGGTGTTTCTTTTAGCGAAGAAAGGATGAATGAGATGAACGAGAGAATGAGTCTGGCGTACACCTTACTTAAGAAACATCATGTACAATCTACTGAAGAACTTTTGGGTATAAAGGAAGATTTAAGTGGTAAAATGCAAAAGGTGACCGACTTATCCGCAGGAATTGAAAAAGCAGAAAAAGAAGAAAGAGAACTATTAAAAAAGCTCCACCAATTATCAGATAAGCTATCAGAAAATAGAAAAAAACAAATCCCGGCATTCACCCACAAGGTGAACGAAATGCTTCAAAGTGTCGGGATGCCCAATGCTGCTTTTAAAGTAGATTTTAAACGATTAGCGACACCGGCAGAAAACGGAATGGATGAGGCTGAGTTCATGTTTAATGCCAATAAAACAACCTTTCAGCCAATACGCAAAGTAGCCAGTGGTGGTGAACTAAGCCGGTTAATGCTTATCATTAAATCATTGGTGGCCATGAGTGTTAATTTGCCTACCCTGATATTTGATGAGATAGATACAGGCATCAGTGGCGAAGCAGCAAGGCAGGTAGGTATTATTATTAAAGATCTTTCTTCGGCGCACCAGGTTTTACTCATTACGCATCAGCCACAGATAGCAGCCAAAGCTCATACGCATTTCTTTGTGTATAAAGAAGCCAAGGCTGATAAGATTCTGACATCCATAAAAAAACTGACGGAGGAAGAGCGGGTTCATGCCATTGCAACCATGCTAAGTGGCGATAAACCAACGGAAGCGGCATTTAAAAACGCCCGCGAAATGATGAATTAATATTATTATACTAAAATCAATTACTTTCGGGTTTCTTTTTTAAAACGAATCATATGAGTTATAATTTACTAAAAGGAAAAAAGGGAATTATTTTCGGAGCTTTAGACGATCGGTCCATTGCGTGGATAACAGCTCTTCGCTGTTATGAAGAAGGAGCATCCATTGTGTTGACCAATGCACCTGTAGCTATGCGTATGGGCGAGATTAATAAATTGGCTGAGCAAACCAATGCACCCATTATTCCTTGTGATGTTACCAGCGATGAGGATATGGAAAATCTTATTTTGAAGACCGTAGAACATTTTGGCGGCGGAATTGATTTTATCTTGCATAGTGTGGGCATGAGCCTCAACATGCGTAAAGGCAGGTCGTACACGGATTTGAACTATGGTTTCAACCAAAAGACGCTGGATATTTCAGCTACAAGTCTTCACCGACTATTGGCAACAGCCTGGAAGCATAATGCGCTGAATGAATGGGCCAGTGTAGTAGCGTTGACTTACATCGCTGCTCAGAGGGTTTTTCCGGATTATAGCGAAATGGCCGATGCCAAAGCACTACTTGAAAGTATAGCCCGCAGTTTCGGTTATCATTATGCACTCAAAAATAAAGTGAGGGTCAATACCATTTCCCAATCCCCTACCCGCACCACAGCCGGTAGCGGCGTAAAAGGATTCGACGGGTTTATTTCTTATGCGGAAAAAATGAGTCCTTTAGGCAATGCTTCAGCCGAGGCGTGCGCTAATTATTCAGTGACTTTATTTAGTGATCTGACCCGGTATGTTACGATGCAAAATCTTTACCACGATGGGGGTTTCTCAATGACGGGTGTAACCCAGGGAGTGATAGAGCAGATGGAAAAGTAAGAGGGAACGACAGATACAATCAGAAATAGAAAGAAAGGGTTTAGCTTTTTGGTTTTAAATTAATAGCTAAACCCTTTTTATTTTTTAATATTCATCTTCATTAAAGAAGAAATCTTCCTGGCTTGGATAATCAGGCCAGATATCTTCAAGGCCTTCATATATTTCACCACCTTCATCTTCTAATTCCTGCAGGTTTTCTACCACCTCAATCGGTGCTCCGCTACGGATAGAATAGTCAATTAATTCGTCTTTGGTAGCAGGCCAGGGCGCTTCTTCCAGATGCGATGCTAATTCTAAAGTCCAAAACATATAATCAGGTTTTTAAAGTTTAATAAATTCGATTCTGCCGTCAAAATTTCCGCAAATGTAAAAGTTATATTTTTATTTCCAAATATACCTTTTACAGGCTTTTATGGCTTTCCCTAATGACGCCAATTTTGCCCCAATTGTTGTTTATAAATTCTTAAAATTTCTTTATCCCCATTTCCCATTTTTACGCTTACTTTTACGACATGTTAAGAGCTACAGGAATAAAAAAGAGTTATGGTAACCTTCACGTTCTCAAAGGTGTGGATATAGAAATTAGGAAAGGTGAAATTGTGAGCATTGCAGGGAGTTCAGGAGCAGGAAAAAGCACCCTTTTGCATATACTTGGTACCCTTGATACCCCGGATGAAGGGAAGATTTATCTGGAAGATACAGAAGTGACATCCTTACGCGGGAAAAAACTCGCTGATTACCGCAACCAGCATATCGGATTCGTATTTCAGTTTCATCATCTGTTGCCCGAATTCAGCGCCTTAGAAAATGTTTGTGTGCCGGGCTGGATAGCCGGTTCTAATACAAAAAAAATAAAGGAGCGCGCAGTCGAACTCCTGTCATTACTCAATTTGAGTGACCGTAAAGATCATAAGCCATCTGAACTATCTGGAGGTGAACAGCAGCGGGTGGCGGTAGCTCGTGCGTTGATTAACAATCCGAAAATTGTGATGGCAGATGAACCTACGGGAAATCTGGACTCGCGTAATGCACGCGAACTACATCAGCTTTTTATTAATCTCAAAGAAAAATTTGAGCAAACTTTTTTGATTGTAACCCACAATGAAGAATTAGCATCCATGAGCGATCGGCTGCTACACATGAAGGATGGGGTTATTATTCCTTAAAAAACAATTACACCGATGAAAGCTTATCTAACCATTCTGTTGCTGATATGCAGCAATACATTCATGACGTTGGCATGGTATGGACATCTTAAGATGCAAAATACCGGCAAGCTTGCGGGTGTAGGACTTTTTGTGGTAATACTAATGAGTTGGGGAATTGCTTTTTTTGAATATATTTTTCAAGTGCCGGCAAACAGGATAGGCTTTAATGAAAATGGAGGGCCGTTTTCATTGTGGCAGTTAAAAGTAGTGCAAGAGGTCATAACCCTGACCGTTTTTACAGTGTTCATGTTTGTCTTTTTTCGCGATCAGCATTTTAAATGGAATCACCTGGTGGGATTTCTTTTATTGATTGGCGCGGTATATTTTTTATTTAGAAAATAAATAAATCTTGTAAAAAACCTGTTCAGAGATTAGCCCCAAATTCTTATCTAATACCATCAACTTCTTTTATTTTTGTGCCAAAAGAAAATTAATGATTAAAGAAAAAATACTGGTTATCGGTGCATGTGGGCAGATTGGGGTAGAGCTCACGCTGGCATTAAGAAAGGTGTATGGAAATGATAACGTGATTGCTTCGGATCTGAGAGAGGAAAACCCGCTGTTACATGGTACGGGGCCCTATGTCACCCTTGACGTAATGAATAACGAAATGCTGCACGTAATGGTCATCCGGCAGAATATTACGCAAATATATTTACTGGCAGCCATGCTTTCTGCCACCGGCGAAAAAAATCCAAATCTGGCGTGGTCGCTCAATATGCAGAGTTTGCTAAACGTGCTTGAGATATCGAAAGACGAAAATGTGAAAAAAATTTATTGGCCCAGCAGTATAGCGGTTTTTGGTCCTTCATCTCCTAAAATTCATTGTCCGCAACAAACGATTATCGAACCTTCCACGGTTTACGGTATCAGCAAATTTGCTGGAGAATTCTGGTGCAATTATTATCACCAACGGTATAAAGTGGATGTAAGAAGTTTACGCTATCCGGGGTTAATCAGCTACAAGAGTAAGCCGGGTGGGGGCACCACCGATTATGCAGTAGAAATATTTTATGATGCCGTGGAAGAAAAGAAATACAAATGTTTTTTGAAAGAGGATACCTACCTGCCCATGATGTATATGCCCGACGCCATCAGGGCCACCATCGAACTGATGGAAGCGCCGGAATCCAGTATTTCCATCCGGACATCTTATAACATTCATGGAATGAGTTTTTCACCCAAGGAAATCTCGGAAGAAATTAAAAAACATATCCCCGATTTTTCCATTAAGTATGAGCCCGATTACCGCCAGGCGATTGCAGAAAGCTGGCCTCAAAATATTGACGACTCAGTAGCACAGAAAGACTGGGGATGGAAACCTGAGTATGATCTGGCTTCTATGACGGAGGATATGCTGAAAAACGTAGGGGTTTAGTAGTTACTTAAATATATATCGTTTTGCGGATTCACAGGATTACCATTTTTGCAACAGGTGTGATACTTATAAATCTGGCACAAAAATTTATTGATAAAAAGAAATTTTAAATTAATAAATTTTATATTATGAATCCGACAACAAAATACAATGACTGCATTGAAGCATGTCAGCAGTGTGCTACTGCTTGTAACCATTGCGCCAGTTCTAATCTTAAGGAAGATAATGTACAGATGATGGCAAGATGTACACAATTGTGTATGGAATGTGCAGCACTTTGCGAAGCCTCAGCCAGATTGATGGCTCTGGATGGTGGCCAGGCCAAGGAGCTTTGTTTTATCTGTGCGGTCACCTGTGATGATTGCGCTGCCGAATGTGCCAAACACCAGCACGATCATTGCCGTCGCTGTGCTGAATCTTGCAAGAGATGTGCAGAAGAATGTAGAAAGATGGCAGCGTAGCAGATTTAGTTTAAAGAAAATAATTTACAGATATTTCAAGCCTTTGGAAGTTACTGTGACATCTTCTATTACTTTGGTATTACATTTGCCGTGCAAAAAAAAGATTTACTTTAATTGCCAGATACAGTTGCCTTAACACGTCTGTAGGGGCATCATGAAGTGTTTGATCACGAGGATCTGTACTCCACTTTTTCTCTGCAAAACCAAATCTGTAACCCAGGGACAACTGATATATGTGATCTCTGTAACGCGGTGAATAATTAAACCCAAAATTCATCGCCACATTCAGATACCCCTGTCGGTTGAATAGTGAAGTAGTGTTTGTTGAGACCAACGCTTCAGAAAAGTTTTCTTCAGATGAATTATTTCGCAGCCATGTGCGGCCGTACGATATGCCGCCTCCTACCAAAGGAGACAGTGATATTCTTTCATTTTTTGTGATAAAATATTCACTGTTTAATTCAATATTTCCGAATCGCTGGTTCAGGTGATGATTGTCTTTAGAGTTACTATTGAGCATGGCCACCATCAGTAGAGTAAATCTGAGTTGTTCTACTTGAATGATATTGCCTATGGCAACAGAACCCTGGAGATCTTTTGTTGCTGGCAAGCTCTGCTGTTTAAGTGCGTGATTCAAATTGTTTTGTTTCCAATAAGTGGGAGTCCCCTGTAACGTGAAACCGAATCTTATTTTTCCGCTATTTTCAAAATTACCCTGTGGTTGCTGGGCTGATGTGAAAAACGGTAAAAGCAGCAGGCAGATGAATGTGTAAAATCGCATAACCATTTATTTAACGGATGAAATAAGTACGCTTGATGGATAACGGAAAATATTCTCAAAAAATGAACTCTAATTAAATTATTAATAGAGAATAGCGGATGTAAGTTATAATTGGATAATTCCTTCTCCATCCGCCGCTGCTAAGGATCCTCCCATACCCCCAAGTACAGCTCCAAAGATAATACCTGGTTCACCCAAAACAAACGCTCCTGCCACTGCGCCAGCTAAGCTACCAACTACATCTCCTACAACAATATTTAGCAATTTTCTGAACCATCCTTTTTTAAATTCCCCTGAATAAAATGAGATGAAAAGTTCGCTATCCAAGTATGATGGTCCGCTTATTGCTTGATTATTTATCTCATTTTGAAGATTTGTCCATTCTCTATCATTATTAAAGGTTTTAGGGTAACATATAGATGAGTAGTATTCCATACTGTCAACTTTTTCAAGCCAAAAAAATAGACTATGTCTTGCAACAGAAGAAGCCGATAACAGAGCTTTTTTTTCTTCACTAGAAATACTTGCAGCGAATATGTTAGACTCCAAATTTTTAATACTTTCAATTGCTAAACCAATTTCTGAGGATTCTTCTACATTGTCAATTGTATATATAAGTTGTGAATAGTAATTTTGAGAGGTATTTGACAATGAAATTAACAATTGAGGGAACCCTAAATCTC
>JBIQMB010000130.1:0-7865 GCA_044463745.1 Chitinophagaceae bacterium
TATTCGCTTCAGCAAAATCTTTTGTCTGATAATAGCTTCGGGTAAGGCCGCGCAAGGCCTCAAGCTGGTTATCCTGCGAAGCAGCAAATGACAGTAGCTTAGTAAAGAAGAACTTCGAACTGTCATAATTTTTCAACTCCAGATAATAGATGCGTGCCGCATACAGGGCAGCCTGCTCAGCATAAGGACTGTTTCCCTGTGCTACAACCTCTCCATATCCTTTCACCGCATCCGACCAGTTTTTGGCATTGCGGTAGCATTCACTTCTATTGAAATAGGCACTCAAAGTATGTGCTCCGTTGGGATATTTTGTGAGGTAGTTGGTAAAGGATTGAATAGCCGCGGTGCAGTTGTTGTCATTAAACTGAAGTAAGGCAGAAGCGTAGGTGAGTGAATCTGCTTCCGAAGCACTTAAACTTTTTCCTGCCTTCTGAACAAAACTGACATATTCATCCGGCTTGCCCTGCTCCACATATATATTCTGCATATTACCTAAGGCTTCATCTGCTTCGGCTGATTGCGGGTATTTGCTTACCAGCGCCTGATAATTTTTCAGTGCTTCATTATTATTATTCAGGTTATAATAAATCAATCCCAACTTGAGATATACCGATGGATGAAGGGCTGCTGCATTGGAATTCTCCAATATTTTATCCAGATAAGGAATGGCATCCCTAAACTTTTCCTGGGTCATATAGGCATTGGCTATCTGCATATAAGATTCGGGCACCAGGTCACTCTTGGGATAGCGCTGCACCAGTTGATTGAGGGATTTTATTTTTTCAGACTGGTTATTGATGCCGTTGATAATGGCTATCTGATAAAGGCTGTAGTCGCTTTGCGGAAGAGCCAGATTGGCCACCTGCTGGTACATGGTTTTAGCAGCCGAATAATTTTTCTGCATAAACAGCGCATCGGCAGAACGCACGAAGGCATCCTGTTCAACAGATGAAGAAGATGCCGAAACTGTGGAAGCAACTTTTCTGAAATTCTGGTTGCTCAATCCATAATTCTCTATTTGCAGGTATGCGTAACCCAGTGTGTAAGCGGCATTTTTCGGATTTGCTTCTCCGGATACCACACCGTTCTGTAGATATTTATTCATATCCCGGATAGCAGCATCATAGTCCGACTGACGATAGGCCAACTCGCCCTTCCAGAAATAAGCAAGGGATAAAAATTGTCCGGCCTGTCCGTTTCCAATCACCCGGTCAAGCATGCCGTTTGCATCCAGATAACGGCCTTCATTAATGAGCTCCAGCGACCTGCCATACAGTATGCGCGGATAGATACGCTGCATCGTAGGCGTGGGTTTGTCAAATGATTCATACAGTCTCAATGCCTCGGCATAATTGTTACTGTTTGCCAGCAGATTGATTAAAATTTCTTTGGCTTCATTGGCGTAAGGAGATTGTGGATACTTATCCAAAAACTGGTTGATGCTGCCAAGCGCCACATCATTATATCCCAGCTCGTACGATAATTTGGCATAATTAAAACGGCTTACTTCCTGCTGAAAAAGATTACTGTTGTTATCTGCACTGTATTGAAATGCATTACGTGCATTCATTTTCTGATTGGCTTTCAAATACAGGTCGCCCAGCAGATACATTGAATTCTGGCCCAGCGAATCCTGCTCGTTACTAAGTTGCTTAAAAGCTTCAATGGCTTTTTCTGTCTGGTTGCCATCATAATAACAATATGCCAGTTCATACATCACTTCCTTGCTCACTTTATCCGAACTGTGAACATAATTTTCAAGCAAGGGCAGGGCTTTTGAAAATTGTTTTTTCTCAAAATATATCTGACCGATAAGCAAGTTCAGATCTTTTCTATTCTCGGCCACGCCCGCTGCCAGTGCGCCTTCCGCATACTTTAATGCCTGGTCGGTATCTCCCTGAAAATAATATATCTGGGCAATGTAATACGCCACCCTGTTTTTAAACTGTGGATCATTTTCTATTTGCTTGAAAGAAGACAGAGCCTGCTTGTAATTCTTTTCTTTGAAGCTGATATATCCGTAATAATAATTGGCTTCGGTATAATATTTATTGGATCGCAGTTGCTGAATTTCATAAAATAATGGCTTGGCATCATTGTACTGATTCATCATGAAATAAGAATAAGCCAGTTCAAATTTTGCTTCCGCTATTTCTTCATTACTCAGGTTATCATAGCCCGCTCTTTCGTAATAAACCACCGCCCGTGCAAAGTCTTCCTTAATGAAATAATACTTCGCCAGGTGATAGCTCATCATCTGCTGGCGGGGTTCATTTATCGCCGATTCAATGTAGCTACGCGCTTCCTCTTCGGCAGCCGACTGAGCCAGCTTGAGGCCGGTTACAATATGGAAATAAAGAACATCCTGATTAATGTAGGCATGGCTGCTCTCTGTATTGGCCGGATATTTATCCATCAGCGACTTCAGCAGCGGATACGCCTGCGCATAATCTCCGTTTATAAAATATTCTTTCGCTTTCTTATAGCTTTTTTCGGGGTCGGTAATATTCAGGTTGCCCTGAGCAAAGCTGGCAGTGCCCAGCATAATTGCAAGAAGTGAAAAGATCAGCCGATTCATTCAAACTACTTTTTGTTATAAAATCAGGTATTCAAAAAATCAAATAAAATCGTACAAAAGTAGCGATTCAATGATTTTTTCAATATTACTTTATGAATGAAGTAAAATCATTTTATTTTGCGCAAATCTTTGTTAATTCAAAAACCGTATTCCGTGAAATTCTTTTTCAGTACCAAATATTCGAAAGCTGCTTTCAACATCGGCACATTCTTTTTGCGCGTCGTTTTAGGACTTGTTTTGATGAACCATGGCTACACCAAACTTCTTAAATTCAGCACACTCAAGCATAGTTTCTTCAACTTTCTGCATCTGGGAAGTACAACATCCTTAGTACTTATCATCTTTGCTGAACTGTTTTGCGGATTCCTGCTCGTCATCGGGCTTTTTACCCGATTGGCTGCTATACCTGTAACCATTGGCATGGGCGTGGTGTTTTTCATGGCATCCAATTACAATCTTTTTGGCTCAGGCGAGCGAGGCGGCGTGTATATGGCAGCCGCATTTTTTATCTTACTTTGCGGACCCGGAAAAGCAAGTGTGGATGGATTGATGGGAAAATAATAAACCAGTAAATTATGTATGTATCAAAAACAAGCGTCAGGGTTCACTATGCTGCTACCGATCAGATGGGTGTGGTGTACCATGGGCGATATACCGAATTTTTTGAAATAGGAAGGGTAGAAGCGCTGCGGCAGTTGGGCATTTCGTACAAAGACATTGAGGAGCTTGGCATCATTATGCCGGTGACGGAGATGCATATCCGCTTCATTCGTCCGGCCAGATACGACGATGTACTCACCATCGTGACTACCCTAAAGGAAATGCCTCACAATCATAAGATCAATTTCCACTCTGAAATTTTTAATGAGAAAGAAGAACTGCTGACAGCAGCCTCGGTCAGCCTTTATTTTCTGGATGTTAAAACCATGAAAAAGATTGATATGCCGGAAACGATCAGGGAGCGGCTAAAAAAATACTTTCCATAAAGTACCCGGTTACCAGAACTTAAAAATGAGTGCAATCAGGGCATAGACCAGTGTAACCACGAAGATGCCTTTGCCGGTTTGGTCTCTTCGGCCATTAACATAAACAGTAAACAGTGCCACATTGGCAAGTAGGGATATACTGATAAAAGTGGTGATCAGATTGGGATTTGCTTTCAGGAAATGAAACATCTGATCAATGGTGTACAGCCTGAACTTGATGAATTTATAGATCAAAAATCCAAACAAGGGCGCTACCAGCCCCAGGGCTAATCCGAAAATGAAATTATCTTTTTTAAAAATCATAGGACATCCCAGTTGTTTTCAAGTTCTTTTTTGAGCTTATAATTGGTCAGATCAAATTGAACTGGAACCACGCTAATGTAGTTGTGATCCAGCGCCCACACATCGGTATCTTCGCCTTCATCAAAGTTTTTAAATTCGCCGGTAAGCCAGTAATACTTTCTGCCGTTGGGATCCTGGCGTTCATCAAAATCTTCATCGTACTTGGCGTAGGCCTGGCGGCAAACCTTAATACCATTAATGAGCTCCATCGGAACAGCCGGAATATTTACATTGAGCAGCAGATGGTTTCCGTTATTCTTCCTTTTTAGCAAGCTATCCACAATACGGTTTACATACTTCCTTGCAGCCGAAAAATCTGCTTCAACGCTGAAATCAAGCAAAGAAAATCCGACGGACGGAATGTTCTCGATGGATGCTTCCATGGCCGCACTCATGGTACCTGAATAAATAACATTAATGCTATGATTGGCTCCGTGGTTTATACCACTCAGGCATATATCCGGCGGGCCTTTCAATATTTTATCTACCGCCAGCTTTACACAATCCACCGGTGTGCCGCTGCACTGATAAGCTTCGATATCGTCAAATAAATGAACCCTGGTCAGGCGCAACGGCAGGCCAATGGTGATGGCGTGCCCCATTCCGCTCTGGGGTTTATCGGGTGCTACTACAATTACTTCACCTAAGTCTCTTACAGCTTCTACCAGATTTTTAATGCCCGGTGCCGTGATGCCGTCATCATTAGTTACAAGGATAACGGGCCTCTTCTTCTCATTCGTCATTTACAACTTTCAATTTTCTTGTTAGGGGTCAATATGCAGCCCATCTTTTATCAAAACCATCTGAACCATGGGCGGGCTACTGCTTCTCTAAACGGCCATGGAATACTAATTAGTATCAATAGTAATGCAATACCAAAATAAATAAGTGTTTTTTTGTATTTGGCTCTTGGCGTTGCAGCCTTTTTTACCGCGGTTCTTCCGGCATGTACCAGAATCCAAGCAATGAGCATCAGAAGCCAGTGTTCGAGTGTAAAGAATCGCTGATTGCTGTCTTTCATATATACGCCCAAACGTTTGAGTTTATCAAACCAACCATTATTAAAGTAAAGGATGAAACCAAAAACAATCTGGATATCCATCATAATCATGAACAGGAGATTACTCAGATTTGCCGATTCTGTATAAGGCGAATTTTTCATCATACCCGATATGGCGGAAAACAAAGTCCAGAAAGCAAAAATCAAAACCAGCCATCTGGTCAAATCATGAAGAGAAAGAATAATACTCATTTGGTAAGAAATTTAGGCGCAAAAATAGACAAATAAAAGATGAGAAGGGCAGCCTGAATGGCAGGTACTGCAATTTTACCAATTACCTACCAACCTTGCACAATCAATGCTTTGCTGGATATGTTTTATTTTACCTATCCAGGATAAAAATATCGGTGAGTTGGTGAGAAGAAATTTCTTATGAAACATTGCAGGTACCCATTAGCAGAGATGGAAAAGCGAAGGCGATTCTTCTTTCATCATCCATATCAGGTTCCCGGTTCTTAGCAATCATGAAGTGTTATCTTATTTATACCTTAACAATTATTTAGCCAAAAATTGAAATGCCCTACCCTTGTTAATTGCCATAGCTTTATATTTGCTGTCTTTCTAAACCTTCAGGCATTATGAGTTACAAGCGGCTTAATAATATTACAGGCTGGGCTGTGTTTGCAATCGCAGCATTTACTTATTTATCTACCATGGAAGCCACCGGCAGTTTGTGGGACTGTGGCGAATTTGCTTCCAGCGCATTTAAATTAGAAATTCCACATCCGCCCGGAGCGCCCTTGTTCATCTTGTTGGGCCGCCTGTTTATGATTCCGTTTAGCGGTAATCCGGCCAATGCCATTCTGGGGCTTAATAGCATGAGTGCCCTGATGAGTGCGTTTACCATTCTGTTTTTGTTTTGGAGCATTACTCACTTTGCCAGAAAAATTATTGAGCGGAGATCAGGATTTAAATCCTTTACCTCTACTGATTTATTTACCATCATGTCGGCCGGTGTGGTGGGTGCACTCGCTTACACCTTCAGCGATTCATTCTGGTACAGCGCGGTTGAGTCTGAGGTTTATGCGTCCTCATCTTTTTTTACAGCCATTGTTTTCTGGGCTGTGTTAAAGTGGGAGCAGGATGTAACGCATGAAATTGAAAGAGGCATCACCGGGCATTTTACCAAGGCCGATCGCTGGCTGATTCTTATTTTTTATCTGATTGGATTATCCGTTGGTGTTCACCTGCTTTGTATCCTGGTTATCCCGGCCATCGTTATGATTTATTATTTCAAGCGATATGAGGTTACGCGCAAAGGCACCATCTATGCTTTCATAGCGGGCTGTCTTATTACAGGGCTGGTGCAGGTTCCGATGATTCAGTGGACGATTAAGATAGCCGGTAAGTTTGACATCTTATTCGTGAACAGTTTCAATATGCCCTTCTTTGTTGGGTTCGCATTTTTCTTTGTTTTGCTTGCTGTTCTCATTTATGTAGGCTTACAAATAGCAAAGAAAAACAACTGGAACTTCCTTAAGTTGGCCATGTGGGCTTTTGCTTTTGTATTGTTAGGATTTTCTACCTACTTCACCACCATGATCCGCTCTACGGCCAATGTACCGATCGATATGTTTAACGTGGACAATCCGGTGAGCCTGGTGGGCTATCTGAGTCGTGAACAATATGGCGACTGGCCTATTTTCAAAGGCCCGGACTTTACTGCTGAGCCGGTAGAAACCGAGGTGAAACAAACCTATGTAAAGGGTCCTGAAAAATATGAGAAGAAAGGATCCAAAATGACCCAAAAATACAATCCGTCTGATGAGCATTTCTTCCCTCGTATGTGGGACGCCGGAAATGATCGCAGGCAGGCAGATTTTTATGCAGCCTTCGCAGGCATAGGCAAAGATCCGCAAACAGGAAAATATTATGACACGCCTACCATGGCCGACAATATCGGATTCTTCTTCAGCTATCAGTTTAACTGGATGTACTGGCGCTACTTTATGTGGAACTTTGCCGGCAAGCAAAACGACCTGCAAGGAGTGGATATGGGGAATGTGCGCGACGGTAACTGGAAGAGCGGTATTCCGTTCTACGACAATCTTCGTTTAGGCGATCAATCCAAACTTCCTGATTCATTAAAAAACAATAAGGCAAATAACAAGCTGTTCATGTTGCCCTTCATCCTGGGTATCATCGGGCTGCTTTATCAGTGGAGAAAAGACAAAAAAGATACCATCGTTACCTTCCTGCTCTTCTTCTTCACCGGTGCTGCCATTATTGTATATCTGAACCAGGCCGGTAATCAACCGCGCGAACGTGACTATGCATTTGTAGGTTCATTCTATGCTTTTGCTATCTGGATCGGGCTGGGTGTGATGATGGTGAAAGAATGGTTTGAGAAGAAACTGAGCCCGAAAGTTGCTTCTTATGCCGCCGGTGTTATCTGCCTCCTGGCTGTACCGGTCTTGATGGCATCGCAGGAATGGGATGACCATGACCGAAGCAATAAGGTATTGGCAAGAGACCTGGCTGTTGATTATCTGGAAAGCTGTGCACCCAATGCGGTCCTGATTACATTTGGCGATAATGATACTTATCCTTTGTGGTTTGCACAGGAAGTACTGGGTGTAAGAAAAGACATCCGGGTTATCAACTCCAGCTTACTGGGTACCGACTGGTATATCAATCAACTTAGATATGCATTGAATGAAAGTGCACCTTTAGACCAGGTGTGGGCGCCCGAACAAATTATCGGTAGCCGTCGCGATGCAATTTATTATATTCCGCAATTACCTGGATACAAAGCTATCGCTGATCAACCCATGGATCTGTTGACTATGATGCGCGACTATGCAGGAAGCGACGATCCGTCTCGTATCTACATCAATAATGAGGACATTATTAATGCCTACCCTACCCGGTCAGTTACAGTACCGGTTGATACAGACCT
>JBIQMB010000131.1:0-7788 GCA_044463745.1 Chitinophagaceae bacterium
GTAACCGTCTAAAATCACTATTTTCATAACGGTAAAGGTAAGGAACAGTTACCTTAGTAAGCTAAAAACAATCTATTCATTGCTCATGAAAACGATGATTTGGGAGCGGATGACGCAATAAACTCCGTGAGACAATTAGGAACTATTTTGATTCCCGACAAGAAGGAGAAAGTGATATTTCGCGTTCTCACGCACGGCATCACTCTCAAAAACCGGACAGTATAATCTTATTCGTTCATTAGTTCCAAAAGATACATCATCAAATCCGTCGTGGAAATAATACCCGTCACATCGCCATTACTCATCACCGGTAAAGCATGAAACTCTTCTTTGGAAAAAATCTCGGCAACCTCTTTAATGCTCGTGTCTTCATTGACCGTACGCGGGTTATTCATCATCACCTGCTCCAGTGTCAATGTATCAAATACGGTTCCATCTGTGGGCGTATTGTCATCAAACATATCACCAAAACTCAGACGCATAATATCCGTCTTACTTACGATTCCTACCAGTTTTGTTCCGGATACAACCGGCATGTGCCTCACATTATGTTTTTTCATGAGGGAGTTAACATGCCTGAGATTATCAGAGACGTTAGCTATTATAAGGCTGCGTGTCATAATTGTGGATACCGGCTCATTGTGCTTATTCATATACTTCGCTTTTGATAATTTTTTAAAGGATAAAATTACCATAGCAAGCCGATGCAGACAATGATTGGCATTAACAAAGAAAATGATTATCCTCAGTTAAGCAGTGTCAATTCAGGAATGTAGTAAAGAAAATAACCTTGAGCCTAATTTCGATTAATGTTTACTGGCAGATTGTTTTAAAACCTTAAATGTTTTAGTGGTAGCCCCATCACTAACCGATATTACATACAGACCATTCGGATATGCAGCAAGCGAAAAAGATTGTTTGACTGATTGCATTACTTTCCTTTCAATCAATTTACCCTGAACATTGTATATAGATATTATTTTCCCAACAGGATTCGACTCGTTTTCAAAATCTATAAAAAATTTATCAGCAACCGGATTGGGATAAACCCGAATCTTTATTTCTTTTTCCTCTACCACCGGAGCCTCTTCAGCGCCCGATCCATCGCACAATCCGGTATCTAAAAATGAATTTCTTAATCCACCCGCAGCAAACTGAGACCTCATCTTTGAAGCCTGACCATGGGTGAACATATTCATACATGCATCATCAGAAAAATCCATGTAATTCATAAACATATCACCATACTGATCGATAGAGCATGCAGATAACTTGGGGAAACTATTACACCCGTTACTGCTGTAGCTTTGAGGCGGGGTATCTGCTATTCCATCATCCCCACATCCGGTATCCTCTACATCGCCCCAAATGTGCTTTAAACCCAGCCAGTGGCCAGCTTCATGTGTCAGCGTCCTTCCCATATTATATGCACCGCGAAGCGTTGTCTCATCACCGACCACACCAAACTGTATCACAATTCCATCTGTTTTAGGATTACCACCCGGCATGGTAGCATAAGCCAGTGTACGGCCAAACAAATCACACACCCAGATATTGAGATATCGCGACGCATCCCATGCATCAGATCCACCTTTGGACGAATACTTCATCTGATCATCAGCCAGAAATAATTTTTCCTTTGTGTATTTTCTTACAATACCTGTCGTTTTATAACCATTGGGATCTATTTGGGCCAGACAAAACGTAATGCGGGTATCAGCAGCTAATCTCTTAAACGGTTCGGGCGTATTCACGGTATCAGCATTTTTTCTTCTGAAATCACGATTCAGTGCAGCAATCTGGGCTTTTATTCTTTCTTCCGAAATATTTTGCCGGTTATCATTATATAACACATGTACAACCACCGGAATGACAATGACTTCTCCTGACAGGGTATCTCTGCCGGAGGTGGACTGGTTTGAAAAAGTTCTTTGGATAGACCTATCAGATGCCCCAGCCATATACTCATCAGTAATGCACCTCTGACCAAATGAAATATTGCAAAAAGTAATAATTAAAATTGTAAAAAAACACTTCATGTACTCCGTTTTCCTGTGTGATTTAGCGGATTACATAGGGATACCTTAAGGCATTGTCAAAGGATAATAAATGGAAGCTTGATTAAAAATCAAGTGCAAAATAATGAAACTTTCCGGAGGATATTAAATATGAAAATTCAGAGGAATAGAGCACAAAGAAAGATAAAAGAATTTAAAAATGCAAGTCCGCTTTCATATATAATAAAAGGTAATCGGTTTATACTGTCGAGGCCAATATAAGGAACAGATTAACTGAAGCAAGAGCAACTGAGTTTCGAGCAGCAACTTCAAAAAAATCTCGTCTCCGATTCATTTTATGGCTATAAGATATAAAATCTTAAATAACTTTGATTGTTTCATTCAAATAACAACTTCCTTAAATCCACAGAATGGGCAGACCTTTAATCTCAATCGTTAACTCCAGCACATTTGGCAAACATTTTAAAGAACATGTAGAAGCTCTGGAACAATTTGCTGATCTTAAATCCATACAGGTTCCCTCCGATATTTCGCCGGAATTATTAGCAGAAAAAATCATCGATTCTGACGGAATAATAGCAAGCGTAACACCAAAATTCACAAAACAAACACTTGAAAAGTGCAGAAAGTTAATTTTGCTTTCGCGACATGGCATAGGATGTGATAATGTAGATTTGGCTGCGGCCACGGAGCAAGGAATCCTCGTTTCAAGAGTAAAAGGGATTGTAGAGAGAGAGTCTGTAGCCGAATATGCCATCGGTTTATTATTAGCTGCTTCACGCCTGTTACCGCACGGATACCTGGCCGTAAAAAGTAGCCGATGGCACGACAGGTCAAAAATGGTGGGAATGGAATTAAGAGGAAAAACAATTGGCATCATCGGTCTGGGAAATATCGGATCCCGAAGTGCCGAGATATTGTTCAACGGATTTAATGCAGACGTCATCGTTACTGATCCGTATATCTCAAAAGAAAGGTTCAGACAATATAATACCACTGAGGTCAGCTTGAATGAACTGATCCGGTATGCTGATGCAATTTTATTTCATTGTCCTCTAACTGCTGAAACATTTAGGATGATAGGCGAACAGGAAATAAAACAAATGAAAAATCATGTGGTAATAATCAACACCTGCAGAGGGGAGCTGCTGGATGAAACGCCGCTATACCAGGCACTGCGCACGAACCGTATCGGCGCTTATGCTACAGATGTGGTAGAAGGAGAACCGATCAATGAGCACCACAGGCTGGCCAGGCTCAGCAATGTAATTATTACGCCTCATCTGGGGGGATATTCATGGGAATCGCTTCGCGGGATGGGTCAGACCTGTGTAGATGATATGATATCAGTATTTAAACATGGCGGCATTCCAGGCGAGCTTGCTAATCCGGAAGTACTGCAAAAAAATTATAGAAAATGGCTTTAGTATTAGCAATTGATCTGGGCACCACCAATCTGAAGGTTGGCATCGTGGATGAATCAGGAAAAATCGTTTCGTTTAATTCTGCACCCGTTACTACGGTTAAGAACTCAACAGGCAAAGCTGTACATAAACATGAGGAGCTAAAAAAACTTATTATTGAACAAAGCCGCAAGGTGCTTGCTAAAACAAAGAAAGAAGATGTAAAATATATCGTCACATCCTCTTATCATTTCGGATTAATGATGTTGGACGAAAACAGAAAACCCATTACCGATATGACCATATTGACAGACACCCGGTCTCAAGATACCTTTTCTGAATTCGAAAAAGAATTCTCAGATAAGGATCTGTATCATAAAACCGGTTGTCCGTTTATTAATCAATATGTTTTGCCCCGCCTCTTTTATTTTTCAAAAAAAGAAAACGAGACTCTCAAAAAAGCAAAGTATTTTCATGATAGCAAATCATTTTTATTTGAATGGCTGACGGGTGAATGGATAACAGATTACAGTACGGCCTCATCTACACAGTTTTTGAATATGCACACTCTTCATTGGGATGCAAATATTTTATCGGTTTTAAATTTGAAACCCGACCAATTTCCACAACCCATGGATGGGATGCAGCACACAGCATCTCTCAAAAAGGAGATAGGTGACCAGTTGGGTCTTAACAAAGACATAAAAGTTGTACTTGGTCTTTATGATGGAGGTGCGCTGGGAGTGGGTTTGAGCGACTTTAAAGAGGAGGTGGCTATTATCAATCTGGGTACTACACTTATGCTCCGTGTACCATGCGATCATCCTGTCTTTGATAAAAATGAGAATAAACGAATTCAATCGTACACACTGAAAAAAGGATTGCTCTTCAATGGTGGGGCATTAAACAACGCAGCTCTCCCCATTAATTGGATGCGGGAAAATCTGTTTGATTTTAATGATGAAGATCCGGTGCTGGCTAACATTCCCGAAGAACAACCGTTGATATCCCTACCTTATCTTACAGGCGAACGTGAGTCGCATACAGGCCCCTATTCATCGGGAGTATTCTTTGGCATCCGCCGGCACCATGCCAAACCGGATTTTGTAAGGGCTGTTCTTGAAGGTGTCGTTTACTCAGCCCGATATATTTTTGATGCATTGAAAGAAAACAACCTGACTGTAAAAGAAATCAGAATGGGAGGTGGAGGTGTTAATATACAATCATGGCCACAAATGTTTGCTGATACCTTTAATATACCGATTATTATACCCAGGGGTGAAGAAATCGCACTTGTGGGAAGTGCTATGTTAGCCTATACCGCCGACGGCAGATTCAAGACCCTCGAAGAAGCTTCTAAACACATGATGCACGAAGGAAATCGTATTGAGCCCAATCCTGAAAATGTAAAATTGCGTAATCATTACTACGCTTTTTTCAAAAAATTAAAAGAAAATATGGATCCTTTGTTTGCTGAACATGCTCGTTTATAATTCGGAAACTCTTATTTAATAAAAAGGCATGACCCGGTAAATGATTAGTGGGGACTGGTAAACCGTTTAATAAAAAAGTATAAAATAATATTTCACAATTAAATCGATAAATGTGTTTTCACTTAAAAACAAAGTAATCATCATCACAGGTGCCACGGGCGTTCTGGGTTCTTCTTTTTCTGAGGCCGTAGCGTTGGCCGGCGCCAGCGTAGTTATTATGGGAAGAGATAAAGAACGCGCCGAAGAATGTCTTGAAAAAATAAAAATAAAGGGTGGCGAAGCGATGACAATCCTTGCAGATGTGCTCGACGAATCGCAGATGAATGAAGCCGCAAAGAAGATTATGGAGAAATGGGGAACTGTAGATGGTTTGGTAAATGCTGCCGGTGGCAACATTGCAGAAGCCATGATAGGCCCTGATCAGGATCTGTTTGATGCAGATATGGCCTCTACCAAAAAAGCTATTGATCTGAATCTTTATGGTACTATGATACCGACCAAAGTGTTTGGCCGACTTATGGCAAGAAACGGAAAAGGATCCATCGTAAATATTTCATCGCTCACCGCACAAAGAGCCATCACACGCGGACTTGGCTATACTGTAGCCAAAACAGCAATCGAAGGGTATACAAAGTGGATGGCCTCTGAACTGGCATTGAGATATAATGGCGGAATCCGGGTCAATGCCATTGCCCCGGGCGTTTTTCTTACTATGCAAAATAAAGATTTACTGAAAAATGCAGATGGTAGCTGGACTGATCGGACACAAAAGTTTTTAGAAAACACTCCTTTCAGAAGATTGGGCAAACCCGAAGAACTGAACGGAACACTCATATATTTACTGAGCGACGCTTCAGCTTTTGTGACGGGGGAAACCATTTTGGTGGATGGCGGATTTAATGCCTTCAGCGGTGTTTGATCTTAAGACATCTTTTTCACAAACGAAATTTTTTTGAGAAAACTGACGTTTATCAAACAACATAACCGGGAAGTTTGATTCCCATTAATTTTTTAATACTCAATTTAAACCCAATGAAAAACAGCTTAACTTTTATTCTTTTTATAGGATTAGCTTTCGGTATGTCATCATGTAGCAAGGAAAAAAACAATGACGAGAATATTGAAGCGCAAATAGTCGGAACGTGGAAAATGGAATTATTGAATTTTAATGGTAAAGTAAACGGTTTGCCGTTTAATCATGATATTAAGGCAGATGCTTCCAACTACGCTACCATAACCTTTAAGGCAGATGGAACATATACAAGCGTATCCCTTATCAATATCGATCCGGATGAAGTTATCACTGAACCCGATTATGATAATGGCATCTATTCCATAGCAAACAAAAAACTAAGGATGACCTCCACAACTGACGAGGGTGACATTTTCTCCAACGAATTTGAATATGAATTAAAAGGAGGAAAACTAAAGATTTCCGCTCCCGAGGATACCGGAGTACCCGTTCCCGGTTACGACATCCTCATTACAATGACGCTTAAGAAATAACGCTCTAACGCTTAAGCGAATTCATTTTGCGAATGAAAGAATTAAAGAATCATTGTTCGGATAATCTTCGACAGATCCTTTACTTTTTTTGCCAAATTGATGCAATCCTCCTTTGCCGATAACTCATGACTAATTAAAGCACTACCTAAACCTACGGCTGAAGCTCCCGCATCAAACCAGTCTTGAATATTTTGTTGCTCTGTAGTAACACCACCGGTGGGCATGAAAAGTAAACCGGGAAATAAAGATTTTATAGCTTTAATAAATCCCGGCCCTAAAACATTGCCCGGAAATAATTTGATCATGGTTGCTCCAAGTTGTTCAGCCACAATGATTTCAGAGGGTGTCATACAGCCCGGTATACACAGAATATTTCTCTCCTTGCACAAATTCATTACATCCGTAACTATACCCGGCGAAATAATGAAATCAGCACCAGCACTGATAAATTCCATTGCTGATACTTTGTCTTTTATGGTTCCGATGCCGAGGTACATTCCGGAAAGTTGATCATCCGCAATCTTACGCATCCCTACAAAATTTCGCAAGGCCGACTCTCCTCTATTTGTATATTCCACCACCCGTACACCGGCATTGTAAAGTGTTTTAAGCACCTCTACGCTTGTCTCCATCCCACTTTCGAAATAAATAGGTAGAAATCGCTGTTCCAGAATTTTATGAATAACTGCGTGCTCACTACTGCTCATCGGTCTTTTATTAAATGATGAAAATATTAAACAAAAAAAATTATCTAACAACCCTTCCTGCTCCATCGCCCTTCATCAGAGTCATAACCTCCTCTACCGTTGACAGGTTCTGATCTCCCGGGATGCTATGTTTTAAAGCCGAAGCAGCCATGGCAAATTCCGCTGATTCCGAGGTTTCCATTCCACTCATAATTCCATAAATCAAACCTGAACTAAATGCATCTCCGCCTCCTACCCTGTCAACGATGTGAACGCGGTACCTCTTCGTTTGATAAAACCCGTTTTTATCCATAATCAATGCAGACAAATCATTGTCAGATGCACTGATATTTTGCCGAACGGTGGTAGCGATATATTTAAAATCAAACATTGCCATCATTTCATGAAAAACCTGTTTGTGTATTTCAACAATATCTTCTTCAGAAGGATTATGAATTTGCTTCTTTCTTATTCCAAAAAAGGTTTCTGGTTCATTGCTTCCACCCAACCCGGCATCAATCATCACATCAACATTTTCGGCCAGAGCCATAATGACTTCCTGAGCCTTTGATTTATCCCACAATTTTTGTCTGTAATTCAAATCCAGGCTTGTGGTAATTCCTTTCTTTTGCGACAAATGCAAGGCCTTCAGGGTAAGTTTAGCGGCATTATCACTCAATGC
>JBIQMB010000132.1:0-7689 GCA_044463745.1 Chitinophagaceae bacterium
AACAGGTCTCCTTGCTATAGGAAAAGAGGACCGGAATCGAAAGGGCCGAACGAATTAGGGCACAAGCGAGACGCTTGCGCCTGAAAGCAACCAGAGGAAGCTCACAACTACAACCGTCATCCACTGTCATCTGGGGATTTCTCGACTCGCCTTATTCATCCTACTTTCAGTTTGGTAACCAACGGGCATCGCTCGAAATGACGCGAACCAGGAGCCTTTGTGATTCTTCGTGTCTCCGTGCCTTTGTGGCTGAAAAAACGCAGAGAAAGGAGGCGCAGTGGTTGCGCAGGGTTTATAAAAGAAACAAGAAACTTAATACATTGTCACAAGCGAGACGCTTGCGCCTGGAAAGGTTCCCGAGCGTGAGCAAGAACCTGACAGGTGGAGATAAAGAACGCCCCTGCGCTCACCTTGTCAGTTTTCTCCCTAAGTACAGGGCCACGCGCAACCTTACAGGTTTTTCGCCTCCGGAACAAATCGCTGCCTCTCGGTCTTGTTGACCAAAGTACCCATCTCTCGAAAATGTTGGAACTTGCTTAACTTTATCCCAAAAATTACAACTTTGGATTCCAGATTCAACTCGCAAAATATCCCTTATTCATCAACCGGAAAATTCTCAAAAATAGTTCTGGATTACCTTTCAGAAAAGGATGAACTACAACCATTTTACGAACACAAACCCTCATTAGACGGTATAAAACAGGCCATCGCAAATCGGCAGCTATTCAACACCAACCGCAAACTTCTGGCCGACGGATTAGTCGCCCAATACAAGGACATACAGGACGCAGATGCGGTTAAACAAAACATCGAGTTACTTCGCAAGGACAATACATTCACCATCTGCACTGCGCATCAACCCAATCTTTTTACGGGCCACCTTTACTTCATCTATAAAATTATTCACGTCATTAAACTCGCGGACTTCCTCTCTAAAGAAATTCCGGAAAACCATTTCGTTCCCGTCTTCTTTATGGGAAGTGAGGACGCTGACCTGGAGGAGCTAAATCACATCTACACAGAAGGAAAGAAATATACCTGGAACACCCGCCAGACCGGAGCTGTAGGAAGAATGACCGTTGACAAGGATCTCATCAAACTCATTCAGGAACTGGAAGGACGCCTGCTCCCCGAGCCCTTCGGGAAAGAAATAACAGCGATGCTGAAATCATCTTACCGGGAGGGTACCTCCATCGAAAACGCTACTTTCCTCTTCGTTCATGAGTTGTTTAAAAAATTCGGACTGATCGTCTTCCTGCCCGATAACCCCGTGTACAAAAGGGAGATGCTGGCTGCTTTTGAATCAGATTTATTTGATCATACACCAGCCAGGATTGTAAATGAAACTTCCCAAAAATTAGCGCAACATTATCATGCACAAGCTTTTGCCCGCGACATTAATTTGTTTTACATGCAGGGCAATATCCGAAACCGAATTGTGCGTACCGAAGACCGGTTTGTGGTGCATGAAACCGACCTTTCTTTTTCGGATGAGGAAATGAAAAAAGAACTGGCCGATCATCCCGAACGATTCAGTCCCAATGTGATTTTGCGCGGACTGTTTCAGGAAAAAATATTGCCGGATATCATCTTTGTCGGCGGTGGCGGCGAATTGGCTTACTGGCTTCAGCTTAAGGATTTGTTTCATCACTTTAAGGTTCCCTACCCCGTACTGATACTCAGAAATTCCTTTCTCATCATCGAACAAAAATGGGATCAACTCATCCAAAAATTGGACATTGAGGAGAAGGATATTTTTGAAGTTCAGGAAAAGTTATTCCAATCCATCGTCAAGAAAAATTCTCCCCATTCGCTTTCTCTTGAAGCCGAAATTAAACAGACCGATTCTCTCTACGCTGCTCTGGCCAAACGAGCATCTGCCATTGATGAAACCCTGGTAGATCATATCATGGCTCTGAAAAAAAGGCAGGAAAAGAAGTTGACCGCTGTAGAAAAGAAATTCGTATCAGCAGAAAAAAAGAAAAACGAAGCTACGCAAAGGCAACTGAAAAAACTGTACGACAACCTTGTTCCAGGTGGTGGATTGCAGGAAAGGAAGGATAATGTAATGTTGTTTTATGCAAAATGGGGGCCTGACCTGTTGGACTGTATTTACAAAGACTCACCCCTGCTCAACCCGGCCTTTACCATCATGACCGAAACCGGAAATCAAAAATCATAAAACCTCGATACCGGCTTGCACATACGGGCGCAGCAGCGGATGATCGGGTTCCAGTTCTGTAATCAGCGTATCGATCTTATCAATTCCGCAGATAGGAATCGGCTGGCGTGTATTGATCTTTTCAGAGATGGTGAGGCATACCAGTTTATTGGATGCATCCAGCATGGCTTTTTTCATTTGTACAATATCCCAGTCATTGTCTGAAACACCGTGTTCAATATTCAATGCATTGATCCCCATAAAACAGATATCAACCCTCAGTTCGCGGATCTTGGCCATCGCCTCAGGGCCAATCGTAATCTTGGACGATTTGGAAACCTTATCGCCAATGGCAATGACGTTTATCAACGGGTGATTGCAGTACTCAACAAGAGCGGAGAGGCTACCTGAAATAAAAGTGGCATTCAGATTTAGCGGAAGTTCCTTAGCCAGTTCTATGATGGTGGTTCCACCGCCGGTAAACACAAACATGCCATCCTTTATCAGCTTTACAGCTTTGCGCGCGATAATTCGTTTTTGGGTATAACCGTAAACCTCTTTTCCCGATTTATATCCGTTGTGAAAAGACAGGGAGACTGCACCGCCGTGCACTTTGATAATCTGACCTTTTTCTGCAAGTTCCTGCAGATCGCGCCGAACCGTATCGGTAGAAACCTGTAATTGTTCGCTCAGGTCGTTGAGTATAACCTTGTTGTGTAAGTTTACCTGGTGAACGATGTAGCTTTGACGATCTGATTTTTGCATCGGGGAGATTGAGTTAATTTAATCCAAATATAGAAGGTTTTATTAAATCTTGCAAAATCAGCACTTATTTTTATTCAAAACAGGCAAAAAAAATGATTTGATGCCGTTTACGGTAATTATTTGATACAAAAATTTGGGGATTGCAGGTTTTTCTGCTTATCCGTTTCAGCATTTTTTTTCGCAGGGTCTCCTTCTTCGCAGTGTCTCCGATACGGGACGCTGCGTTCTACATTTCATTCTTCTTCGCAGTGTCTCCGGTACGGGACGCTGCGTTTTACAAGACGCGGTGATGTAATAATGGTAAGATGCGCTGATGTACTATTACGCAGCGTCCTTAAAAGAGACACTGCGAGGAAGAGAAAACATCCGCACTTTTTAGCAACGTCAAGTCACAGGTCGGGAGACCTGCGCCAGTGGACCTTTGTGATTCTTCGTGCCTCCGTGCCTTTGTGGCTGATAGCGTTCATCAATGAAACACCCGAGACGCTTGCATTCTAACTGGTATAATGACCAATTCAACCCATCATTCATCCTCAATCGGGCGGCCACCATCAAAAATTTCTGCTATCTTTTTGGCCTGATAAATATTCCGGTTAAATTTATTTCCCAGCACAATGATGGTGACAGAATCCTGAATATTGCGGATAAAAACAGTATTGTTGCCATGCCACCAGCCGTTATGATAAATGATTTTTTTGCCATCAGGGTAAACATTCATCCGCCAGCCCAAACCATAATTTCTTATCCCTGGCTTTTCATTGCTGTATGGCCTGAATGCCTCTTCGAGCAATTCCTTGGAAAAAAGTTTTTCGCTGTATAAAGCCTGATCCCATTTTAGCAAATCTTCAGGCGTGCTGAAAATATTTTTATCACCATAGCCGACGTCCAGATAGGTATAGGGTTCGATGCGGCCACGATGATCGTACGAAATCATGGCGGTGGCACTGTCGCGCTTCATATCAAACACATAGGTATCATGCATCTGCAGCGGTTCAAAAAATACCTTTTTCAAATAATCTTCGAATTTCATCCCCGACACTTTTTCAATAATCAGCGCCAGCAGACTATAGTTGGTGTTGCAATACTGAAAATGCGCATCGGGCCGTGCACTGCGGATGGGTTTAAACTCAATCATGTAATTCAGAATATCCTGATTGGTACAGAATGAGTCTCGGGGAAATTTCAAGGTCTCCATAAAATAGAGATAATTGGGCAGTCCGCTACGGTGATTCAGCAGGGTACGAACCGTGACACCCGGATACGGAAAGTCGGGAAAAAACTTTTGAAGGGTATCTTCCAGTTGCAGCTTTTTATCCTTATACAATTCCAAAACGGCCATGGCGGTAAAGGTTTTGGAAACGGAGGCCAGATGAAAAGCACTGTGCGAATTCAGCGTATCCTTTTTTCTCAGATCATAATATCCATGATATTTTTCGTAAATAATCTGTCCGTTTTTGGCCACCAGCACCGCGCCGTTAAAGCCCGACCTCAACAAATATTTCTGATAAAAATCGTCAATCCCATTGCGGTAAAACGCCAGTTTTTCAGGAGAAAGATTGTGAGAAGGCGGTGGAGGTTTTCTGAGTGAATCGTCGTAGAAGGTGTGAGACTTGACTTCACTAGCCCCTATCTGACAGGAATACAGGCTAATCTGCGCCAGAAAAATAAGGAATATGAACAGTCTGTTATTAAATTCAGAAAAAATCAACGGATTATGGATTTATATTTGCCAAAAATACAATCATAATCATAGAATGGAAGAAAAAATGCCAACTAGTTTTCCTAAAGAAAAAATAAATATTCTTTTTTTGGAAAATATAAGCCGGGTAGCTGCTGATAAATTTAGGGATGCCGGCTATAGTTCAGTTACTGTTTTACCCTCATCTCTCTCTCCGGAAGAATTAAAAAAGCAAATCAAAAATGTGCATATCATCGGCATTCGTTCCAAGACGCACATGACCAAAGAAATCATAGAATCGGCACCAAAATTACAAGCGATCGGTTGCTTCTGCATTGGCACCAATCAGGTAGATCTGAAAGCGGCGACGGTGCATGGTGTAAGTGTATTTAATGCCCCTTATTCCAATACCCGCTCGGTGGCCGAACTGGTTATCGCCAGCAGCATTATGCTCATCCGCAAGATACCGGATAAAAATAAAGCATTGCACGAAGGCGTGTGGATGAAAGATTCGAAAGGAAGCCATGAGCTAAGAGGAAAAACGCTGGGCATTATCGGTTATGGAAACATCGGTTCGCAGGTGAGTGTGCTGGCTGAATCGATGGGAATGAAGGTGATTTTTTACGACATTGAAACCAAGATGCCCTTAGGTAATGCAGTGGCTAAGAAGCAAATGAAGGAAGTTTTGGCTGAGGCTGATATCGTTACCCTTCATGTGCCCGATCTGTCCACCACCCACAATCTGATCAATAAAAATAACCTGAAATTTTTTAAGAAAAACGGTATCCTCATCAACTATGCGCGTGGCCATGTGGTGGACCTGGATGCGCTGAAACATGCCCTTGAATCGGGTCAATTGTCGGGCGCAGCGGTGGACGTGTATCCGGAAGAGCCGGAAAAAAATGGCGGCGATTTTTATACACCACTCCAGGGATTATCCAATGTAATTCTGACCCCACACATTGGTGGAAGCACCGAGGAAGCTCAGCAAAACATAGGCGAGGATGTTAGTAATAAACTTTTCAATTACCTTGAAATGGGTATCACCAACGGCTCGCTGACGGTTCCGGCATTGAGCCTGCCGCTGCATCCCAATACCCACCGGATTTTACACATTCATAAGAACCGACCGGGGGTGCTCACGGCCATCAACAGCCAGCTTTCGGCCAATCATATCAACATTGCGGGGCAGTATCTGAAAACCAATGACGACATTGGTTATGTGGTTTTGGACGTGGAAAAAAAGTTATCGAAAAATGCCATTAATCTGCTGAAAGAGGTGGAAGGCACGATCAAGGTGAGATTGTTGTATTGATGGAAGCGGGTTTTGGTATCATATTTTCTTATTCTTATTTGGGATAAAAACGGGTAAGTTCTGGATGGCCGCCATTGCGGATTTTCACGCATCTGTGACAGCTTGTCTTTTGTTGGGCGAGAAGCGTTTTTCTTTGCTTTAAGAACGCATTTTACGAGCCATCCGCGGCGAGTCCCGAAAAATTTCATTACCTTAATTAGATGAATGAAACGCCGATAAGGTTTTTGAAACACAAATCATGAGATTATGAAACCATCTGCAAAAATAGATGTGGTATGTTTTGGTGAGGTATTGTGGGATGTTTTGCCTACCGGGGCTTTGCCGGGCGGAGCGCCGATGAATGTGGCATACCACCTACGAAAACTGGGTATCGATTCTGCGCTCATCTCAAAGATTGGCGATGATAATTATGGCCATGATCTGGTGCAAATGCTGAAAAAGGAAGGTATAAAACTTTACTGCCAGACAGATGCAGAACAACCTACAGGTTTGGTAAATGCAACCGAAGGCGAAAACCATGAGATGACCTACGACATTGCTTTCCCGGCTGCCTGGGATTATATTGAATGGAAGCCCGAGTATGAAAAGCTGGTATCAGAGGCATCCTACCTGGTTTATGGTACACTCTCCAACCGCTATCATATAACCCGCGAAACCCTGCACCGGCTGGTGCCTTGCGCCAATAAAAATGTATTCGACGTAAACCTTCGTACACCGCATTATCAACAGCCCGGCGTAGAGGTTTTGTTAAAGGAAACCGATATCCTGAAAATGAATCTGGCCGAATTGATCCTGATTACGGATTGGTTTAGCCGCGGCGGAAGTGTGGAAGACCGCATGAAGTTTTTGCGTCATCGTTTCGGGATTGAAACCATCATCGTTACCCGGGGCGGCGAAGGCGCCATCCTGCTTGCTGAAGAAAAACTGACGGACCATCCGGGATACAGCATTGAGGTGAAAGACACCATCGGCAGTGGAGATGCTTTTCTGGCGGGCTTTCTGGCACAGACCATTCGGGGTGCTGATGCAGCGGAGGCCCTTGATTTTGCTGCGGCTATCGGTGCTTTTGTTGCCACCAAATCCGGTGGCACGCCTTCTTACGTATCGGAGGATGTACAGCGATTTAAAAATGCGAAGAAATAACTACGTGGAGAGTTGGGAAAGTAGATAAGGCTCTGCTCAATTTGTGAGGATCTTCCTGCTCTAATCGGAATGGCATTTCGACCAGGTACACTCCCTCCTGTCAGGTTGTGCGCTGGTTCTGAGGGCGAGCAAAAACCTGAAGGTGGGAATAAAGAAGGCTCCTCCGCGCAACCTGTGTGGTTTCTCCCACTCAAATCCCCAAGAAAAGGTCTCCCGCTGATATCGCTGATTTGCGCAGAGGTTGTTTTTGCTTCGCAAAAACAACGCAAAAAACAAGGTCTATGCGCATCACATATCGGCGTACCATCGGCGCTATCCGTCCCTACTGGCCCCTAACTGGCGCAGGCCTCCCCGGCCTGTGACTCATCGTTACTAAAAATGTTTCTACAAAATTATTTGAAAAGAATTTCGTGGTGGCTTGAATAGTCTTTAGCGTTTGTTGGAAAACCACCCCGTCTGTCACGTGCCTTGAAAATTTATTCAAAAAATGATCATTGGAATGGGCACGTACCATCTACCCCTCCTTTTGAGGGGAATTGGGAGTCTCACGACTACAACCGTCATCCACTATACTCAGGGGGACCTGTTCGCCGAGGCGAATTTCTCGACTCGCCCTTATTCACTCTA
>JBIQMB010000133.1:0-2766 GCA_044463745.1 Chitinophagaceae bacterium
AACGCAGTTGGGCCACTTGAATCCATCAAAATACGTCCGGTTTGTAACCGGCTTTGAAAATGATGTTATTACAGTGCATGATTCCTTCCATGCCTGATTTACCTGCGGTCGCCGCGATCCTTGCCACGAGTTTTCTTTTCACGCATAAAGAGATTGTTTCACGCAAAGAGCGCAAAGAACGCAAAGAATTTTTCTGACGAAAAATGATACGCCGAACCGAACTGAAGACGCAGCGTCCCGTGCCGGAGACACTGCGAAGAAAGATGGTGATTTATCTGCGGTCGTCGCGATCTTGGCGTGAGGTTTCTTTTTAAGCATTAAAGAATTGTTTCACGCAAAGGTGCAAAGACCGCAAAGGATTTTTCGGACGAAAAATGTGAGCCCGAACCTCTTTTCGAAACTTTTGGAAAGTCTGATACGTCTTAATCTGTTAGCAAGTATCAAGCTAAACTTCCCAAAAGTCATGAGTACTTTTTTCTTGAAGAGTCCCATCTTAAAGGACACTTATTCTTCTTTGGGAAATCTCTTTTTAAGCGGATTGCATTCCTTGTATTTATACTTTTTTTCCTTGTCAGATGAATAATAGCCTCTAATAGAAGACGAACTAAAGACGCAGCGTCCCGGATCGGAGACACTGCGAAGAAAGAAATGAAGACGGCCTGAAGACGCAGCGTCCCGTGCCGGAGACACTGCGAAGAATGATGCTTGATTTATCGGCGGTGGTCGCGATCTTGGCATGAGGCTTTTTTACACGCTAAAAAAATATCATCACCTTTAGTAACGTCAAGGCACAGATCGGGAGACCTGCGCCAGTACACGCATCGCCGGAATTTGCGTAACTCGAAAGAAAATAACCTTTCTATGCAAAGCACTTGAGCTAAATTTGCACATTGATATGGCAGAAGAAGTATTAAAAGAAGTCGTTATAAAATTTGCCGGAGATAGCGGCGATGGGATGCAATTGACCGGAACGCAATTCACGGATAATACGGCATTGCTGGGAATCGATCTGGCTACTTTCCCCGATTTTCCGGCTGAGATCAGGGCGCCCCAGGGAACCATTCCGGGCGTAAGCGGATTTCAGTTAAGGTTTTCAAGCGATCGCATTTATACCCCCGGTGATCAGGCGGATGTATTGGTGGCCATGAATGCCGCTGCATTAAAAACAAACCTGAAAAGCCTGAAACCCTACGGAAAAATCATTGCCAATATAGAAGGATTCGATGCCAAGAATCTGAGGTTGGCCAATTATCCGCCGGATGCAAACCCCTTGGAAAACGGGTCCCTTGCGGGTTATGATGTTATTAAAATTGATATAACCAAACTAACCAGGGAGGCATTAAAAGAATATCCGCTGGGCACGAAGGAGAAGGACCGGGCTAAAAATATGTTTGTGCTGGGCTATCTGTACTGGATGTACAACCGGAATCCTGAAAATACAATCCGGTTTCTAAAAGAGAAATTCCATAAAAATCCCGACATCCTGAACAGCAACATTAAGGCGCTGCAAACGGGATATAATTATGGAGAAACCACGGAAGCTTTTACCACCAGATACAAGGTTGGAAAGGCTAAAATGCCGGAAGGTACTTACCGGAATATACAGGGAAACCAGGCACTCGCATTGGGACTGATTTCAGCAGCACAAAAAAGCGGACTGGATTTGTTCTTAGGTACATATCCCATTACGCCAGCAAGCGACATCCTGCATGAGCTGAGTAAGCATAAAAATTTTGGGGTCAAAACCTTTCAGGCTGAGGATGAAATCGCAGCCATCAGTGCAGCGATCGGCGCATCTTATGGCGGTTCATTAGGTGTAACCACCACCAGCGGACCGGGCATGGCTCTGAAATCTGAAGCCATGGGCCTGGCAGTTATGCTTGAGTTGCCTTTGGTTATTTGCGACGTGCAAAGGGGCGGCCCCTCAACCGGTTTGCCTACCAAAACGGAACAAAGTGACCTGATGCAGGCTTATTACGGAAGAAACGGAGAAAGCCCGATGCCGGTGGTGGCAGCCCGTACGCCGAGCGATTGTTTCGATGCCGCCTTTGAAGCCGTTCGGATAGCGGTAGAACATGTAACGCCTGTTATTTTATTAAGCGATGGGTATATTGCCAATGGTGCAGAACCCTGGAAGTTTCCGAAAAGTGATGAATTGCCTGAAATCAAAGTCCGGTTTCAGCAGCCACTGGAAGAAGGTGAGGTTTTTCTACCTTATGTGCGCGACGAAAAGCTGGTGCGGTCCTGGGCCATACCCGGAACGCCGGGAGTGGAACACCGGATTGGTGGTTTGGAAAAAGAGGATCAGACAGGGAATGTTTCCTATGATCCGGACAATCACCAAAAGATGGTAAAGATCAGGCAGGAAAAAATAGACCGGATTGCAGATTATATTCCTGAGCAGGAAATTGATAACGGTGCTTCATCCGGAAAGGTTTTGGTGATAGGATGGGGCAGTACTTACGGAGCTATAAAAAGCGGAGTGGCTGAGTTGCTGATGGAAGGCGTTTCCGTATCCCATGTACATTTAAAACATCTGCGGCCTTTCCCAAAAAATCTGGGAGATATCATTAAAAACTTCGAAATGGTTTTGGTGCCGGAATTGAACAATGGCCAGTTAATTAAAATTATCCGCGATAAGTATTTGGTTGATGCCAAAGGATTAAATAAAATCAAAGGGCTCCCCTTCACCCGCAAAGAAATTGCCGAAGCCGTGCGAGAGATGCTGTGATTGTTTGAGAGCGCAGAGAACATGAGAAGCAGAGT
>JBIQMB010000133.1:2866-7651 GCA_044463745.1 Chitinophagaceae bacterium
TAACGCAAAGTTTGATTTTTAAAACGCAGAGAACATGAGAAGCAGAGTTAACGCAAAGTTTGATTTTTAAAACGCAGAGAACATGAGAAGCAGAGTTAACGCAGGGTTTGATTTTTAGAACGCAAAGAAAATGAGGGGCAGAGTTTACGCTGAGTCTATTTTTAGAACACAAAGAACATGAGGTGCAAAGTTTTTGCAGGGTAAATACTCTCTGCGGAACCACTGCGTTCTTCTTTCACTGCGCTCTGTTCCCAAAATCTCTGCTCCCAAAATCTCTGTTCTCGAAGTTGTATTATTTTAATTTTAATTAGTAAGTTAGATTAATTTATGATATAAAATTAGAATAATGGACAGAAATAAATTAAATGAAATTGGTAAGATAATATTAGGTGCTGCAATAGAAGTTCACAAGGAACTTGGCCCCGGACTTCTTGAATCAGCCTATCAAATAGCCCTGCATCATGAGTTAGAGTTAAATGGATTGATGGTTCGTGCAAAAGTACCTGTTGATTATCACTACAAAGGTGTTCCGCTTGGCAAAATCTATGAAATTGATTTGCTCGTAGAAGAATCAATCATAATCGAAAATAAATCAGTGGAGGTCACTTTGCCGTTACACATCTTTCAGGTGATTACTTACCTGAAGTTATACAATAAAAATCTCGGCTATCTGATAAACTTTAATGTTCCATTACTAAAGGATGGTTTTCGGAGAATAGTTAATCAATTCTGATTTTTTTGGAGAACGCAGAGAACATGAGGAGCAGAGTTTACGCAGGGTTTATTTACTTAGGACACATTTATCTGTTGGCGTCCGTGCGGGTGCTTTGTGCGTGGGCGACCCGACAGCGTTAGGGAAAGAACGGTCCTAATCTTTTAGAACGCAGAGAACCTGAGAAGCAGAGTTAACGCAGGGTAAAATCTCTGCGAAACCACTGCGTTCTCCCTTCTCTGCGCTTTGTTCCCCGAAATCTAAACAGAATTACCTTATATACCCGCTATAAATCATCACCAGCAAAGCGATGCCCACTACTATCCGGTAAAACCCCCAGATGCGGAAACCGTATTTTTTAATGGATTCGATAAAAAACTTGACCGCAAAAAGCGCGACAATAAATGAAACCACATTGCTAACGGCCAGAATGCTGATTTCATCGCCGGTCAGCCCACCTGTTTCTTTGTAATATTTGTAAACTTTGTAAACCGTAGCACCGGCCAGGGTGGGAACTCCCAGAAAAAAAGAAAACTCAGCCGCGGCAGCACGCGTTAGTTTCTGTTGCATACCACCAATGATGGAAGAAGCACTGCGGCTCATGCCCGGGACAAGTGCCAGACATTGCCAGATACCAATGATAAAAGACTGAAAGTAGCTCAATTCTTTTTCCGAATGAATTTTCGGACGTGTAAAAAGTCGGTCGATGAATACCAAAACAATGCCTCCCAGAAGTAAGGCAATCGCCACGGTTAGCGTACTATCAAGCAGCGCATTAATTCTTTTTTCAAATAATAATCCCAGTATCACAGCAGGAAGAATACCGATCAGCAGCTTCAGATAAAACTTCCAGTTGGTCAGATCCAGAAACTTTTTGTAATAAAGAACCACCACGGCCAGAATAGCGCCAACCTGTACAGCCACGGTAAAAGTGGTTAGAAAATCGCTCTCCTCTAAACCCAGAAGGCGGCTGGTAATGATGATGTGTCCTGTAGAAGATACGGGTAAAAACTCGGTTATCCCCTCTACAATGGCTATGATTATAGACTGAAAAAGGTTCATAAATCAATTCAAAAATTAAGCTTCGGGCGTTTCTTTCCCCTTGCGCATAATGGCGAATACTTCTATCACGAGCCCGCCGACGATAAGGATGGGAGCCAGCGTAATGCGCCTGAAACTATAGATCGCCTTTGCATCAAATACTTCGGGGTTATCGCTTTTACCACCGGCCATCAAAATAATTCCGATAGCAATGACAACCAATCCGATAAGCATCAGCTTGTAATTATCCTTATTGAATAAAGGCGTATTCTTAGAAATATGTCTGGGTGCAGGAGTCTTTTCTTTCATAATTGAGAGTGCAATGTTACGCTATAATTTAATATTCATCAATATAAATCGTCCAATTTCATCTTTAGATATTTGATGGCCGACCGATGGGTACTGAGTACGGTAATCAGAATCCCCAATGCCACAATTCCGGCAAAGATCAAAAGCAAGCTTGTATTATCATGCAAAACTTTGAGCGCCGGTACAAATTTCTCAGCCAGATAGATACAGCCTATCAGCAACGCAATAGCTATTATGGAAGCGATCAGTCCGTTTAGTAAAGCGCGGCTGTTTAAGGGTCGGGTTATAAACCCTCGGGTGGCTCCCACCATCTGCATGGTTTTGATCAGAAAACGATTGCTGTACATGGCCAGCCTGATGGTATTATCAATAGAAACGATGACCATGATGCTTAATAAAACCGCTATGATTAACAGAACAAGGGTACTTGTCTTGACATACTGGCTTACCGAAGCCACGGTGGCCTGGGGCGTCTGAAATTCAGATACAACCGTTGGGAAGGCACTCAGCAGGTTTTTCTCCAGCATAGCCAGACTATCTTTATTTACATAATCAGCCTTCACATAAAAGTCGATGCTCTCAGGCAGCGGGTTGCTAATGGCCAGGGTTTTCCAAAGCGTATCATTTTCAGCATTATACTTTTCTATCGCCATCTCCTTGGTGATGTATTGCACATTCACCGCATAAGGGAGGTTTTCAACATAATTTTTCAGACTGTCAATTTCTTCGGGCGTAGCGGTACGGTAAATGTATGCATGAAGCTGGATATTTTCTTTAAAATAGTTTCCCGTTTTCTGAAGGTTTAAAAAAATCCAACCTACAAGACCAAATAAAAACAGCACCAGCGACACGCCGATGATCGCATAAACATAAGAAGGTTTGCCACGCTTGGCAGAGGTTTTTCCAAATTGAGACATGCTTCAATAAAGGTTTTATCTTAAAGGAATTGATGCAAAGATGCAAATTATATATTCTACTACTTTAGTAAATTTGCAGCCTTATCTTAAAATGCTAATGTATAAACAACCACAGGCATTATAGAGAAATCAAAAATGAATAACATATTTTTCACACAATAGAAGCAGCGAAACTCAATGCTTTCAGAACTTGCAGTTAAAGACGATAATGGAATACAATTTTAACGAGATAGAAAAAAAGTGGCAGACCCGGTGGCATCAGTCCGGCGTGTATCAGGTAAGCATGGATACAGATAAGCCGAAGTATTATGTACTGGATATGTTTCCGTATCCGAGTGGTGCGGGTTTGCATGTAGGCCATCCATTGGGATACATAGCGAGCGATGTATTTGCAAGATATAAAAGGCTGAAGGGGTTTAATGTTTTGCATCCAATGGGGTTTGACAGTTTCGGATTGCCGGCAGAGCAGTATGCCATAGAAACGGGTCAGCATCCGGCTGTTACTACGGAGCAAAATATCGCCACGTATAAAGCCCAATTGACCATGCTGGGTTTTTGTTACGACTGGAGCCGTGAGGTGCAAACCAGTGACCCGAAGTATTATAAATGGACGCAATGGATTTTTTTGCAGCTCTTCGATAGCTGGTATAATAAAGAAACCGGCAGGGCTGAGCCGCTTTCAACACTCATCGCCCGGCTTAAAGAAAACGGGACAAAAAATCTGGCCGACAAGAAGGGATGCGAATTGACTGCCGAGCAGTGGAATGCCCTTGATGAAAAACAACAACAGGATGTGTTGATGAATTTCAGACTGGCATATTCTTCCTTTGGAGAGGTGAACTGGTGCGAGGCATTGGGTACCGTATTGGCCAACGATGAAGTGATTAACGGACATAGCGAAAGAGGCGGTTTTCCGGTAGAGAAAAAGAAGATGAGGCAGTGGTATCTTCGGATAACCGACTATGCTGATCGTTTGCTGGAAGGACTGGAAAAGGTAGATTACAGCGAGGCTATGAAGGAGATGCAGCGCAACTGGATAGGAAAAAGCGAAGGAGCAGAGCTGAGTTTCAAAATAAAGCAACATGATGACCTGAACATCAGGGTATATACCACACGTCCGGATACCATATTTGGGGTTGATTTTATGGTGCTGGCACCCGAGCATGAATTGGTAAATAAGATTACCACACGTGACCAGCAACAAGCAGTGCAAGACTACCTGAAATATGTAAAGAGCCGGAGCGATCGGGAACGGTTGACCGAAGTGAAGCAGATTACCGGATGCTTTACCGGTGCCTATGCTATCAATCCGTTTAGCGGAAGGGAGGTACCCGTTTGGACGGCTGAGTATGTATTAAGTGGTTATGGTACAGGGGCCATTATGGCTGTGCCCTGCGGAGATGAACGCGATTTTAATTTTGCCCGTCATTTTAATATTCCAATTACGAATATTATCGGAGATCAGTTTACCGGCAAAGAAGCCAATCCCACCAAGGATGCTGTTTTAGAAAATTCAGGATTTCTGAATGGCTTACGCATGCAGGAAGCCATTGGAGTGGCCATAGATAAAATTGAACAAGACGGGATCGGCATACGCAAAGTAAACTACCGGATGCGCGATGCAGGCTACAGCAGACAACGCTATTGGGGAGAGCCATTTCCTATTGTTTGGAAAGATGGAATTGCATACGCGCTGAATGAAAAAGATCTGCCGCTTGAACTACCCTTTGTAGAAAAGTACGGACCGGGTAAGGATGGCGAAGGGCCATTATCTAATTTGACTAATTGGGTGGATATGGGCGATGC
>JBIQMB010000134.1:0-7642 GCA_044463745.1 Chitinophagaceae bacterium
TGCTATGTAGTACATTTCAGGCAGCCGGATCATGTTAATTCCTTTAATCAATTCCTTCGGACGTTGAAATTCAAGTTCAGGAGTTAACTGATATGGATCCACCAACTTGGTAAATCTCATTTTTCCCTGTGAAGTGGCTGGTTGTTTAAAAAATCCTTCCCACCTGAAATCATGGCCTTCAGTAGCTTCCTTCCCTAAATAAACCGTTTTGGTATCATACTTTAAATTGTACGAAAAAAATGAGGTTTCCAGGTAAAATCTATCCCTCACTGTGGTGAAATACGTGTTTGAATACAAACCGAAAATGGTTTCCTTCGGGTAGAGAACTCCTCTCATCAGGCCTGCTGAAATTTCATTTTTCTCCATTAGTTTAAACTTATTGGAGCCGATAACTTTCTCAGCATATTCAAGCGCTTTTGGCATATCGCCTTTGGTAAAATATACCCTGGCAAGCGTGGCCTGTACTGCATACAGATTGAAATGTATTTCGCGATCCTTTAAAAAATTCTCAGTGCCGTTGGATTTGGGGAAGGTCATATATTGCTCATCAGCCGCAAGCAGTTTTTCAGCCTGTAATAAATCATCAATAATCTTCGCATAGGCTTCCGCTGCTGTCAAAATTTTGGGTGCTCTCAAATTAAAATCTGTGGAATAAGGTATCCCGGCTGCAGCCGCATTTGATTGAATGTTTTCAGTAAACAATCTCAACAAATCGAAGTGCATGAAGGCTCTAATCCCCAACGCTTCGCCCTTATAAACATTATACAATCGAAGATTTTCGGGCGAGAAGCGCTCTAAATTTTTAAGCACGCTATTGGCATTGGCAATGTTTTTATACATATTCTGCCAGATGTTCAAAATTTCAGCAGAAACCAGATCGTACTTGTAATTATACTTTATCAGATTTACCGCATAATCATTACCGGGCGAAATAAAGTATTGTGCCAGCACATCCACCGTATTGTGCGAAAGATTGGCGCCATAAAGGGTACGGCTATTGAGCGTAGCATACACCCCATACATCGCATCTTCAAATCCTCGGGCATCTTTCAGTAATTTGTTGCCGGTGAGTTCTCCCTCAGGTTTTACGTCAAGAAACTTCTTGCACGATGTAAAGGAAAACAGGATCAGCATCAGGGCTGACAACCATTTCAGTGATGATAATATTTTAATCATTTTTAATTGTTTCATAATTAGAACATGATGTTTAGGTTAATGTCGAATCCACGACTGTAGAGGTAATCTGTTCCACGCTCCATCTTAACCGTAGAAATGCGGAACAAATCATTCATGCTTAATCCAACAGCCAACTTGCTAATCCTCCAGTTCTTTATCAGTTCCGGATCGAAATCATAAGTAAAGTTGAGGCGGGAAAGGTTTAACGTATTGTCTTTCTCAACAAAACGTGTAGTATGATATGGCACCGACTTATCAGCGATATCTTTATAATAAGCGACATCGCCGGGTTTTTTCCATCTGTCGTCAAACACCCGCTGATCAGCATTAAACTTCGGATCCGAACCTTCAATCTTGGTTGCCCTGGTTACATTATATATATAACCTCCATATCGGAAACCGAAGTAAGCTGCCGCAGTAATCCGCTTATATGTAACTACCGAAAATACATTGCCCTGTGCCACCGGCAATAAATCTCCTACTACTACTTTATCATTGGGGTCGTAGGTGAATGTTCTTTCACCATTTAGTTTCAGATAAACTTCTTTTCCGGTAGCAGGATCAATCCCCATCGACCGCACCACCTTCAGTGCTGTTGTGGATTCGCCCTCTTCAAACTGAGCCAGAGGTGCAATGGTATTTTGTTGATTATTCTGATCATTTTGTTTTTTCAATGCTTCACTGATCTTCAGAATTTTGTTTTTATTGTGAGCGATATTGGCGCCTAACTGCCACAAAACTTTTCTATTCTGTACCACATAACCATCCATCCGCAATTCAAAACCTTTATTTTCCATTTCACCCAGGTTATCTTTTCCGCTCATAGTACCTGTAGACGGCGGGAAGGTTTTGTCAATTAAAAGATCGGTTGTTTTACGCAGATATACATCCCCGGTTACATTAAACCTGCGATTCCAAAAACTGAGATCCAAACCAAGATTATAATTCAAAGTCCTTTCCCATTTGAGATCAGGATTTCCGATTGTAATGGGGATAGCACCAATACCATTGAGGTAGCTCAGATTCTGATTATACACATAAGTAGTAAGTGCCTGATAAGATGCAAAATTTACCTTACCTGTATAACCCACGCTACCACGCAGTTTCATGATATTAATCCAGTCTGTTTTCAAAAATTCTTCATTATGCAGATTCCATCCTATACCACCCGACCAGAATTGACCGTAACGATTGTTTGCACCAAATTTTGAAGAACCGGATATCTGATAAACCCCATCCAGAAAGTACCGGTTATTAAAAATATAGTTGGCATTTACAAAGCTTGCTACGTCGGCGTTCAGATCCTGAAAACCTGTGGGCTTGCTTCCGTTGGGATATTGTGCTGCAAAATTGATAGAACGCAAATCGTCAGAATAAAATCCGATGCCGGTCAGGCTGCTGTTTCTGTTATTTACATGGTTTAAATTACCTCCTGCATTCAAAGTCAACAGACTGTTCTGTGGAAGGAATTTATTATAAGAAAGCACCACATTTCCGGAGTAAGTCAACCCTTTGCTATTTGCTACCGTCATTGATCCCTTCAGTGATGGATCCGTTAAATCTTTATAAACGTTAGAAAGTGGAGATAAAAAATTTTCGCCACCGCCATTATTCAGTGTGAGGTTGAAATGAGTGGTCAAACGCAACTCGTGCGTAATGTTCCACCTTGCATCAAAATCATTGCTTAAAGCCTGTGTGAAATTTTTGTTGTACGAACCCAATTGTGCTTCGTACAGCGGGTTTGCCTGATTCCACGAAAGAGTGCGGATCAGATTACCTTCTTCATCATACATCCTGTCATATGGATTCAGTCTTGTGTAAGTATTAAAGCTACCATATGGAGAGCTTTTTGTATCTACCTGGCTAAAGGAAGTTCGGTTAGAAAAACTTAATCCGTTTGGTGCAAAGTATTCCAGTAAAAAGCCCAGTCCATAGCGCTTTCTGTAATCACCTTTCATTACACCTTCTACGGTACCATGCCTGGCATTTAGCTCATACCTTGTGCTTCCTGAACCACCAAAAACACGAACCGAATTATCGAGCGAGTATCCCACTCTTGAAGGCTGCTTCATCCAATCGGTATAAACTCCTCTGTTTATCTCTTTATACCTTTCATTATATACTGAATCAAGCGTGTACTGCTCTGCATTATTTTCTGAAGAGTACAAACCGGCCAGCCGCTCGTATTCTAATTTATCGGTTGCATTCAGAATATGATAATCGTTAAAATCAGGAAACTGAAAACTGCTTATTGAGTTAAAAGCCACCCTCATCTTTCCTTCTTTAATCTTTTTTCTTTCTATGACAATAACCCCGTTAGCAGCTCTGGCACCGTACAATGCGGAGGCCGAAGCATCCTTCAAAACAGTGATGGTTTCAATCTCATTAATATCCATATCATACAAGTCTTGCAAGGATATGATTGTTCCGTCCCTTACAATAAGGGGCTGGTTCACCTGCTGGTTGTTTGCAGAAAAAGAAGTGACGCCCCTGATAAGGATCTCCGGAATTCGGTTTGGGTTCGATCCGGCATTGTTCTCTTCCACCATCATCAGTCCGGGAGTAACGGTACTCAAAGCTTCCAGCACATTGGTAGCAGAAATGGCTTTCAGTTCATCTCCGGTAAAGGAAATGGCCGACCCGGTATAGCTCGTTTTACTTTTGGTAAAAAATCCTGTTATCACCACTTCCTGTCCTGTACCGGCCTTTAATTTTGTAACTATTATGCCTACATCATTTCTTCCTGCTACCTTCACTTCTACGGCGTCAATATTAACACCGCTGATAATCAGGGTAGCATTTTCATCCACTCCTTTTACAACGAAGTATCCATCCACATCCGTGGCAGCACCATTGTTGGTTCCTTTTTCAGTAACCGACGCTCCGGCCACTCCTTCACCATTTTCATCTATTACACGCCCCTTTACCTCTATCTTGGCTTGCACAATTTCTTCCGGCATAGTTGACTGAAGGGGAAGGGATGCAGTAACAGGTTTTCTTGAAACCACTATGGTTTTGTTTTCAATAATATAGGTCAGTGGTTGGTTTTTAAAACATAAATCAAGTACCTGGTTAACTGAAGCATTCTTCACTTCAATGGTTACAGGTTTCGCATCTTTTAGAATTTCATAATTAAAAAAAACAACGTAATCTGATTGTTTTTTAATCTCATTAAAAACTTTTCTTATCGGAATGTTTTTTCCGGAAAAAGTGATGCTTTGTGAAACGCCTTCTGCAGAAATATGAAGAAAGGCACCGAATAATAGTATGAAAGTCAACTTCATAACTTTCAGCGTTTGTGAGGTAAGCGCACGGCACTTGCCACGTGTTAGTAAATTCATATTTTTGTTATGTCTGGGTTGTTTAAGAATTTAAAATCTTTCTACAGTTTTTATCTATTCAGATTAAGCCCAAACGCCGCCAGAAATGTTCGCAGCATTTCTGGCTTTGTTTTATTGATTGCTCTTTCTAAAGTTTTATGGTAATACAATTATTTTCCTGTTTTCAATCTTAAAATGTACGCCGCTTTTTTCAAGTAATTTTAATACCTGAGCCAGGCTGAGCGAACGTTCAATGTCTCCTCCAAAAATCTGCTGGGGCACATCTCCCCGGTATTCAACCTCCACATCATACCACCTGGTCAATTGCCTCATCACTGTCGCCAAATCTGTTTGGTCAAATGAAAACAATCCGTTTTTCCAGGCCATTACCTGTTCGGTATTTGCCGCCTGTACGCTTATTTTTTGCATTTGAACGGAACCTGCAAAAACGCTGGCCTGCTGACCCGGTTTTAGAAATACCTGATTTTTTGTTTGCCCTGTCTGGCTCACCTGTACGCTGCCCTGCAGTAGAGTAACACGGATTTTTTCCTCATCATCATAGGCATTCACATTAAAATGTGTGCCCAACACTTTCACTTCTGTATTTCCCTTGGCTACATAAAAAGGTTTGGATTCATTATGTGCTATTTCAAAATAAGCCTCCCCATCCATGGTAACCTTCCGTTCGTTATCAGAAAAAGCTACGGGAAAGGTTATGGATGAACCGGCATTGAGCCACACACGGCTACCGTCTGAAAGTTGCATGTCGATGACCTTGCTACCTCGTGGATTAGTTAGTGTATTATAAACTAATTGTTCATTTCCACCCTTTTCAGAAATAGGCTTGTAACCAATTTGTCCGTCGGCCATCTTTACAAGTTGAACCTGCCCCTGGGTTGCCAGTGAACCGGTTGATGCACTATCCAGAAAAATCCGGCTACCATCAGCCAGGGTTATCATGGCTCTGTTGGCGGAGGGCGATTCTATCTCGTTAGATTCAGAAACAACTGATGCCGCTTGCTTCTGCTCCTTAGTATCATTCATTAGATAGAGAGCTCCGGCACCGATAAATAATAAAACTGAAGCTGCAACCGCTATTCTTTTCCATACAGGAATCAGTTTGGTTACAGGTTTGGAATGTTCTTCTTGTGAAGCGGCGGCATGAATCCGTTGCAGCATTTCCTTCGCTTGCTCTTCGGGTAATGTATCTGATGGTTGAAATTCATGCCAGCTTTTCTCCAATAGCTTGTCGAACACAAAATCGTTATCCTGCTCGTTTATCCAACGTGCAAGGTTCTCCTTCCCCTCTTCATCCAATTCACCACGGAAGAAACGTGACAATAAATTCTTTAAGTTATCTTCTGACATAAGATTAATTTCATCAGACCATCGCGCTGTTTTCACCTGTCCAGTTAACATGACGCACGAGAGAAAGGATACTCCCAGTGGAAGAATATATTTTTTTTGAAAAATTTTTGGAAGGGACGTAAATGTCATGATACAATCACATATGTCCCTGGCCAGAGCCTTATGAGTAAACACTGGTCTGTTTAGCTGAAAAGTGTGAACCATTATCAGTTCCACCCGATTATCGAATTGAGAATATCGACATCCAAACCACATATAGAGATATAGCAGGATAATCTTTCAGAAGGGTAGATTTTAATTTACGAAGCGCTTCTGTCATATGGTTTTGCACGGTGCTGAGTGAAATGCCCAATAGTTTTGCCACCTCTTCCTGTTTCATCCCCTCCATGCGGGTAAGGGTATAAATTTGTTTTTGTCTCGGAGGCAGTTGCTCAATCACCTCCATTAATTTTTGTTGCAATTGTTTATGAAAAAGTTCTTCTTCCACCGGTTGGCCACCTGCCACAGCTTCTTTTTTAAGTTCAGCCATCAATGTCGTTTCCAAAGCAATTTTTCGCAATGCCGAAATGGCCTGGTTTTTAATTACCCGATAAATCCAGGCACTGAAATTAGAAATTTCACTTAATTGCTCACGATGAAGCCACAGTTTTACAAATACATCTTGTACCAGATCTTCAGATTGCTGTGGAGATTGTGTAAACTTCAGGGTAAAGAAATATAACTTGTCGCGCCAGGCATGAAATAAGCGGGCGAAAGCAGCCTCATCACCCAGAGCCACCTTTTGCAGCAGTTCTTTTTCATCATAAAACTCATCCCCGCTCATCTGGTTCATTTTTGAAGAAATGCAAATTACCTAAAAAATATTGTGGTTTGAAAATGGCCCCGCATAATTTAGCATTAACAAAATGCGGTTTGTTCATCACTGCCCGGAAACCCAACCAATAATTCGATTTATGTTAATCTTATCCAACTGGAGCAGGACTCGGGGGTGGTCTATTCTTCTCCTAACAATAAGGCTGCCCCTACAGAACCAAAATTAATTCCGCTTAAATCCATTTCTGCCAAAGAACCGTACCGCTAACACTCGACCCCGATTCTGTTTTCCGTTTCTTGTACTGGGGCAAATCAACCATACTCGGTTTCAAACCGGTAATTTCAATGGATTCAAGTGATCCTACTTTGTAGGAACACATAAACCCGTAGAAAGCAAAATATTAATTTGCATACTGGATACGGGGTAATGTCATTTAAAATAGAATTTTAATATATTGCATGATTAACAATGTATAATTACATCAATAATCATGAGAACAACCTTAGATATTCCGGCTGATTTACTTGAAGAGGCCATGAGAATAACTCAATCCAAGACAAAGAATGAAATGATTCAGAAGGTGTTGAAAGATTATATTGCCAGAGTAAAGCGGCAGAAGCTTATCACAATGAAAGGCACTTTAGATTTAGATATTAATCTCGACGAATTAAGAGGCCGCAACCATGCTAAAGTATAGTGTTTTAGTGGATACAACCGTTTGGATTCCTTACTTTAATAAAGGAAACATATCTGTTTTAGACCGTCTGATAGAAGAAGACTTCGCATGCACCAATGACCTAATACTGGCTGAGTTGACTCCTGTTTTGGCATATCGTAAAAAGTATGATATAATCGATAGCCTAATGTCATTAGAAAATATTCCTTTACTTATAGATTGGGTACAAATGAGGGCTTACCAACTATTGAATCTCAAGAACGGTATGAATCATGTCGGAATACCCGA
>JBIQMB010000135.1:0-7570 GCA_044463745.1 Chitinophagaceae bacterium
GACGTCGGGCGACGATAAGTCGTTTAGCATTTCTCATTCTTTTAATTGTCCTCTTACTGCGCATATTATTCATCCCAAAACCAGCGAAAGGCGGCTTTTTCTCATTCTCTTTAGTTACGATCAGACAGGCCGGACATCTGGCCCAGCCTTGGCAAATGGGATTCATTAAAATTTATTATTGCCGGTCTTGTCGCTTGATCAAGCACAGTGCAACCGCTTACCTTGAAGACTAAATTTCGCTACCGTTTGTCAGCTTTATCTTCCTCGGAACCAGGGCTAACGCAGCGCGGTCAGAGGTCCTTCAATGCAGATTTACCAACGGTCTTTTACGGTTTTGGCGTGAGGCATTTCTTTTCATACTCAGGTGATTTTTTTCTCTTGGAAACGATAGGCACTGGTCGGGAGACTTAGCCAGTCATATATCCAAGAACAATATTGACGTTGGTTTTAACCAACGGACAAAAAGTGAGTAATCGGGCATTAGCCACATAACTTCACGATGCAGTGCAAAGTGTAATCCATAAACAAAACTCTGGGAGAGGTGAAAAAATTTCCGTTTCATCAGGTGTTCTCACTAATTGGCTTTCTTAACCCTAAGAAGAAGATAATCACATTTGTTACAAATAAAGCTGCACCCAATATTACCAGGTAAAGGCCGGTTTCTTTTTGCTGTTGGATATTAAAAGAGCTACAAAGCAAAAGATCAAACGTCCGAAGTGAAAACCCAGCCACCAGCAACATCGCCGCCATCATTCCCAAAAAAACAATCTTTATTTCAAACCGGATGCCCCTTAATGCAATCAAGGTAAAAAACCCTGCAACGAGCATGTTCAAATGCATTATTCTGTTGATTCCCGGGTTGATTACGGCCATATCAACCGACCTTGGCAGCATCCAAAAAAGAACAGAGGCCATTACAAAAATCAGGATGGCAATACCATTCGCAGTTCTTTTTAACTTTATATGCGGTACCAATAGTCCCGCGAACAAACCGATCAGGAACATACCCGGCAATTGAATAAGCTGGTGCCGTGGCATTGTCTCCGATAGCCAATCGTTCCCGGTCCACGAGAGCAGATAAATGGAAAGGAGAATAAACCAAATGAAGATTATTTTTAGAACGTTCATTTTTACAAACTCAGGTAACGAAACTAAATCATTATTGTACGGCCGATAATTCACGAACAGATTTGCGATGTAAACCTGTCCTTCCCTGCGTGATAGCAGACTGGATATCCGCAGCTATTTTTGAATCCGTTTCACGGGCAGGATCAAATGTTGCAACCACTTTGTTATCGGGTGAAACAAGAAATATATAAACAGAATGATTGATCATCCCATTAGCCGGTGCCGGCACAGCCCATATCCCGGCTTGTTTAAGGTAAACCTGCAAATCTTTTCCGATAACGGAGCCTGGAACAGCAAAATCCCAACCGGATATATCTTCTTTCTCATATAACTTTCTATATTTTTTAATCCGTTCCACATCATCCCGTTCGGGATCGAAACTAAGAGTTATAAATTGCAGATCGTGCACGAAAAGCCCGGGAGGAATAAGATGATAAATCGTTTCCAGTCTGTTATTCACTCTATGGCAAACATCAGGACAATTGAGGTACACAAAATTTATCAAAACAAATTTTCCTTCATCTTTTAAATGAAACGACTCTCCATCCTGATTCATCAACCCAATATCCGGAAAATTTCTTGGCATTTGCCCTGCCTGATGTAATGTATAAGAAAAAACAGTAAACGCCCTGAAGCCGCCCGTCCATACATACAGCACCGTTACGCAAATCCCTGCCATCAACAAAGGAAACAAAAAATGTTTCATAAGTCATTCATTAATATGGTGTACAAAACAGATCGTACAAATCTTCTTAATACCCCGTCGGGAACTCATCCCTAAGATTTTTTCAAAGATGTTTTAGCCCAACTGCGGCTTTTTTCTTAATCCCCGGATCAAAGTAATATACATCAACAACAAACCAAACAACAAAACATAAGCCGATATAGCTCCGATGCGCGCCAGCAGAGCACCCATTTCATGTACATTACCGGCTGATATACCACCATAGGATGAATACCTCCGGGGCACACTACTCATACCTCCAAAATAAAACACACTCAGGATACCCCACCCTCCGAGAATAAATAGCCAGATACCGAGTCTTGGTTTATAATCCGTTAATGCATCCTCTCTTCCCGCCATCAGGTAAAAGAGAAATGCAAAAATGAAGAGCAGAACACCCATGAGCATATAGGTGTGGAAGTGTGCAGGAACCCACAGGGTATTATGGTATATTTTATTGAATGAAATAGTGGTATCTACCAATGCATGAAATCCGCCAATAGCCCACCCTGCAGCGCCTATCAAAATAAGTACCGGCGTAGCGGTCCATCTGATTTTTGACCGGTATATCTGCGCTATCACACCAAACAAAGTAACAGCAGTTGCCGGTATGGCACTAAAATAGGAAGCGGCCTGTCCGAAATACTGAATGGCATTCGGCTGGGCAAAATCCATATACATGTGATGCAGGTACGCAAACAGGATGAACCAAAAGGTAGCACTCCATGCCCAGGCTGTCACCCGGGTTATCTTCCACTCTCTGCCCGTAAATTCAGGTAGTAATGCATAAACCCAGCCCACACCGCAATACATGGTTATATTAACCAGGGTATGGCCAAAAAAGAAAGTTAGATTTTTAAGCAGAAGTGGATTAAAAGCCAGGGTCGGTTCGAAGTATTGCATCAGAAATAAAATCAACAATACCGCACCTGCCAAAAACGCCAGCACACCGGCTGTAAGACTAATGGTGCTGATCATAACGATCGGAGGAAGCTCTTCCTTAGGTTGCTTTTTTCCGAGATACTGCATGGCCGACATCCGGAAAAAACCGCCGAAGGTTTTAGCAAGCCGGATTAAAATATGAAGTGCCCCGATTAGCCAGGCAACACCCAGAACAATCAGTGAAAGTGAGGTTATGGCCGTCCAGCCCGACGACCAGAAGGTGCCCTTAAACGGAAGCGGATAGAGAAGATACCAACCCGCCCCAAACTTGCCTATGAGTGTACCGATAACTAGACCTATAAACCCGATAAGTACAAGGAAATAAACAAAGTAACCTGTTTGAACGTTCAGCTTCGTGTACCTTGATCCAAGCAAATAAAATAACGCTGCATAAGCAATACTATACAGAGCCCCTGCCATACCCAGACCGTGAACCGTCATGATAGAATAAAATGTCCCCATATCCAGGTTGATAACCTCTCCCTGGTTTAGCCGCATCAGCAGCCCCAGCGTCGCCAAAAATGGAAACAAAATCAGGAAGGTAATGCTCCATACAAGTATGAGTTTCTTTTGCTGCTTCTTCTCTGTATCGCTAATTTGTATCATGGTCTGTTGTATTATTTTACATGAATTTTTCCGGTCATATAGGCATGCGGCATTCCGCAATATTCAAGACACAAAATCTCATATTCTCCCGCCTCTTTAAATCGATAAATCAATTCATTTCTATACTGGGGCATTGCCTGTGTTTGTGCCAGTAACACGCCTTTGCTATTATAAATACCGAAACCATGATTTACATCGCCGGCTCTTACGATAAACCGAATTGTTTTATTTACCGGAAGATCCACCTCATCTGAGCCCGTAAAGTTTATCGGACTCATCTTGCTGTCGCCCATCCCTATTTTCCAAAACCATTGCATGCCTACAACGGTCACATCCAACTCAGGTTTATCCTGTCGGGAGGTATAAGGAACAAACCGTAAAGAAATGAATAACAAGGCTACCAGAGCCAACGTCAATACCCAAAAATATGGACCTCTCACTTTGTAAACCTTATGCTTGGCCGCATACTTCTCTTCTTCGCGCGATGATGTGAATACCAGAAAAAGAACAATACAAACAATCAACACTCCACCGCAAAAAGAAATTAAAGCAGCGGTTTGTTGCAGTGTAATAAGAAAAGGTAAATGAATCATAGCAAATTTGTTTCCGGTTAAAATTTATTGACCTCAAAAGGATTAAAGTGAATTAAATGATTAATCCCTTTGACAAAGAGAAACGGAATGCCGCAAATAATTACATTCCCTAATCGCCAACGCTACATTTGTTATACAAAACAAAATAGAATTTTAATAAAAGACAAATATATCTTTTAATGTAGGAAAGAATATTGCCACTTTGCAAAAAATGACAGAAACCTGACAATAAAGAATCTGTATAGATATGCAGAATATCCCTGTGTTTCAGGCAAATTTTCCTAAGAGAAGGACAGTAGGCCTACCATGGTTATGCATGATTTTAACCTAATCCGGCTTACCTGCACAGAAAAACTTAAACACCGAATAAAATGGAAATATGATTAAGGAGCACATACTGAAAAGCGATTAATTTATTCCAGCACCACCCTTCTATCCTTTGGATATTTTACCACAAAACTTAATGACAACTTTCGCTCCTCACCCGGATTGAGCCGGATATCCCAACTCACTAATCCCGTTTTTTCGTTTATGGTTGCCGAAGGCGCTTTGACGTCTGACACTGTAATATCCTTGGTCACCGAAATCGGATACTGGTCCTGAATGGTGATTTCAACCGCTTCCTTTTTGTTATTTCGAACAGAAATTTCATACTGCCGGCTATCCGTTTGATTGCTTCCAATAAAGCGTTTTCTGCTAAATTCCTTTACCAATTGGCGTTTTACCCTAACTCCATTATCCTTACCCAATGAAAGAGATAATGTATCAGACGCTGTTGCCAGGTCAATATAGGTTTTACCCAGATAGGTTCCTTCAAAGTATAGACCGGCTTCACCCGACTGTAAATCATACTCCTGCCAATCAGGTATGTACGCAGTAAGAAAGGATGAGGGATCAGCTTTCGGAACGGAAAGGTATCGGAACGAAGCAGGCACCTCAATATTTTTTACACCAATCGTGGTAGTTTTGCCATCGGTTTCAATAGAATATTTTTCTTCGATATTATAAACAAGCGTAGTAGGAGCATACTGGGTAGAAACATCAACCAATTCTATTGATTTGTCTTCTTTTTTTAATTTGTTGACATTAACGCCGGATACCTTTCCCTGCAATGCTCCATAACCCGTTACAACCACTTCCTCTAAAGCCGTTTCTGATTTTTTTAAAACAACGCTTGTATATCCGGGTAGCATTTTTATTTCTTTCGGATCATAGCCTACTGCACTTACCTGAACCGTAGCATTAAAAGGAACTTCATTTAATCTGAAAAATCCGTTTGCGTCGGTTAATGCTCCATTGGTTGATCCGCGAACCATGATGGACGCGTAAGCTATCGGTTCACCATCCTCACCCGTCACCCTGCCCGTTACGGATATTCGTTGCGCGCTGGTTCGTGAGGCAGCCAACGGGTTAAAAAATCCAAGGTTCCAGGGTTGCAGTTCGGTAGGGGTAGCATTCTCATTAGGGCTTCCTGTGCTCAACTGCAGCGAAACATTCTTCCAGGTTTCACCGCTTCGCTGAAAAACATTGGCATTCATTAAGAAGTCAAGCGGCGCATTGATATCCTGCAACCTGACATCATAGGTCGGATACCAGCCCGCATCTTTTATATTATACGACAAAATAAAACTGATATTTGCCGCAGACTTGCTTTCGATCAGGGCTGTAACAATATAATTAACGCTGTCTTTCTTTTTGCTAAATTCCTGTAATTGCTCACGTAATTTTTTAAGTTTATTTTCCTGTTGTTCAATCTGTCTTTCAATTTCGAGTTGCTTCTTATAAAGTTCTGTCAGTCTTTGCGTCTGCAGATCCAGCGCCTCTTTAAGATCAGCCGTTTTCACGCCGGCCTGTCCGCCAATAGACTGATTTTTTGCAAGCATTGATTCTTCATACTTATATACTTCAAGCATTTTTTCAGACAATCTCTTTTGCCGGCTGATCGAAGCTATGGAATCCAGAAAGCGTTTTTCATCATCACCGATTTTTCTTTCTGATACGAAATCGCGGGCTGCCTGCACTGACAACAATGTGATACGACTATTAGATGATAATTGAACACTTTGAGGGTCAAGCTGATTACTTAGTCCATAAAAAGAAACCTCCGTTCTGCCAGGCGTAACCTGCGCCGTTGCTGTGCGCTCTATCCGTGCACCAGATGAAAACACCGTTACGTTTTTTATTTCGGAAGATGCCTTTATCGTCTTGTTTTGTGTATGAGCAGACTGGCAAAGGCATAAAATAATAATGATAAATAAGCAGCGCATAAGAGTCAGGTTAAATGATTATGTAATCATTTGTAATGTACATAACAAAACCCAAACATGCACTACTGTGCGATGTTTTTTTTCTAAAAAAGATACTTTTAGAAATACAGAAGGTTAACAAAAGGATCGACTCTCTTCAGTACACTAAAAGGCTAAAGAAGACACTCCAGACCTGCCCCTGGTGTCCGATAAAATGATATTCCGTTTCTTTCGGATTAGTGCGCTTTTATAGGCAGATGGTTATACTACCTTTTGAAGTTCCTCCGGGAAATCAACCTTTTTTACTTGCTGTTTCTTCATATTCAATTTACCGTTAAAATTAGCTCCCATCTCTATTTCGATGGTATCGGTTTGAATATCGCCATATACAGACGCGGATTTCTTGATCTCAAGCTGGTCTGATGTTATATTTCCTGTAACCGTGCCAAACACAACGGCAGATCGGCTATTGAGATCACCTTCGATTACTCCATTTTCACCGAGGATAATCCCGGATTCGACAGATACATTTCCGGTTACCTTGCCATCTATTCGGATAACCGATGAGCCCGTTACTTCACCGGTGATATGAAACCCCTCTCCGATGAGTGTGCTTATTTCCTGTTTATTTAAATCGATTGGTTTTTCTCTGTCTGATTTTTTGAACATGATGATTGGATTTTAATTTAGGGTTAAAAAGTTTGATGGGTTAATGCGTTTTCCATTTTTGTGAACTTCATAATGCAGATGTGGCCCGGTTGAGCGTCCGGTTGAGCCGACATTTCCAATTAACTGGCCGATATCAATTTTCTCTCCGGCCGACACATTGATTTTTGAGAGATGTCCGTAGAGCGTTTCATAACCGCTGGCATGTTTGATGACGATGCAATTACCATAACCTCCTTTTCTGCCTGCAAAGGTTACGGTACCTTTAGCCATTGCTTTCACAGGTGCCCCCATGGGCGCTCTGATATCAAGGCCGGAATGTGTTTCGACTCCTCTGCCGCTAAAAGGATTCTCTCTATGGCCGTAAGATGAAGTAACCGTACCTCTGAATGGATATCCCAGCGGAATATGAGCAAAATAGTAGTTTACTTTTTTAAGATAATTCTCGTAGAAACTGCCGGTCTCTTCGGCTGATAAAAAAATATCCTGCTCCTCTCCTCCTTGTGGCATCTTCACCGTTTGATTGATTCCACGCGCTTTCAGATAAGCATTAATCGTTTCAAGTTCCTTATCAATATTTTTAAACTTTTTCTTAATCGCTACCGTGTCAATTTCCTCAAAGTTTTTATTCAGTTCATGTATCTTATCTTTTAAGGTTAGCTGAC
>JBIQMB010000136.1:0-7531 GCA_044463745.1 Chitinophagaceae bacterium
CTGGCGTGCCAGCTCCAGCATGACAGCTACCCCGCTGGCATTATCATCCGCACCCGGTTGGTTACCGTAAACATCATAGTGAGCGCCAAGTATCAGTCTTTTCTTTTTCTCGGGTTGGTAAACCGCAATGATATTTTGGTAGGTATTTTCCCGTGCTATCCATGTCTGAGTAGAAGTTTCCATTCCCGCTGCGGTAAATTCGTGTCGGATATATTTCGCAGCTCTGTTCAGCGAATCAATATTCTGGAAGTTTCGGTAGGGATATATAGAAGTAAGGAATTGCACATCCCGGGATAGTCGATCTTTTTTAGCTGTCATTAATTATCTCCTTATTGATATATGAAGATAGAATTATATTTCTCTCTGTTTATTGTGCAATATAAGACAACTACAGGATTTTTCAGTTCAGAATTGGTCAGATAATTTTTATCTCCAAAATCTTTATTACACTATTTACTCAAATGAATTTGAAATCCGATCGAAAATTGGAAACCCTTCTGAACTTCTTTGTAAAGATTACTCACCTCCTCCATGCTTGACTTATACCCTATAAGAAATTCGAGGCCTACCGTATTATTAAAATAAATTACCGGCCCTGTTAAGGCAGAAAAAGAACTAAGTTTTCCATTAATGCCGCCTGCATCGGGTATTCCGTATTGATAGCATACTTCTGCCAAAAGGTTGTACGGCATTTCGGAATCCAGAAAATAATATCTTCCAAAAGGTCCTATCAAATAACGTTTAAAATTAGATAGAATGTAATATGGATCTGCCCCTTTCTGCTTATAGGAAGAGAACGTTGCTCCCAAGCCAAAAGCAACTTTATCAGCAACAAAATATCCAATATTAGGTGAAATATTAATTTTGGTATAACGCGGATTCAAATAACCCGGAGAATTGATGTAAGATGGAGTAAATGTATAAAAATTTCCTGATCCGCCAATAAGCCAGTCGTTTTTTGCCAATTGACTATGTGCAGAGAAAAAAGTTGTTGTTACAATAAAAATTAATAGAAGCTTTTTCATACCTGATTAGTTTATTGCTTAATGATTTTTGTTTGTCTGGTTTCCGTTCCTGCCCTCAATATAATTTGATAAATACCTTTTTTCAAATTACTGAGATCAATATCTAATGTATTGGTATATGTATATATCTTTTCTGTCAATACCACGGTACCTGCGGAATTTATTAGTTGAACAACCTTGTTTTTACTATTTACTTCTTTTGGGACTTTTATTGTAATCTGACTTGTTGCGGGATTTGGATATACATTCAATGTGCTTTGGCTGGCTATCATCCCTGTACAGAAATTGTACACTTTTACGTTTTTTACTGACTCCAAAATAGCTGAACCACACTCATTAGTGGCCCTCACCCAAATTTCATAATCTCCGGCTTCTTCCGGAATGAAAGTATATCCTGAGCCATATATAGTGGGATCATTAGATACTGTGCTGTTTGTTAAGTTTCGCCAACCCCATTCGTAACCCGTAAATGTATTAGGGTATCCAGAAATTTGTTGTGCTTTAAAGGTATAAATACCCCAGATTTCATAACAAACCGGTTCGGAATAAGGATAGCTGACTATATTAAATGCTACATAAGGTACTCCAATACTTATGGGAACAGACACGGGAAAAGAGATTCCACAGCCTGGAATTTCTACAGACGCACTAACAGAGCTTCCTCCATTAGCGGTAGATGTTGGAGACACTGTAGCTGTGTTGTTGACTCCTGTAATAGTATAATAACTACTGGTATTCCACGTAACACTGCTACCTATTGGAGCACCAGTCAAAAGAAATGGATACGAATCTGGGAAGCACAGCTGGGATGGACCAGAAATATTAAGTGGCGGTGATGGTCTTGTAATATAAATTTGTGCTGGGGTATAACCATTAGTCAAACCTGAGACACAATTGTTTGCAGGTCTTATTTTTATGTATTCACCGTTACCTGAGGTTTCATCAGAGGTAACTGTGACACTATTACTGCCTGCGATCCAATTACTCCCTGTCGATGTATTCATGCCAATGGACCAGCCCGCTGGTAACTGATATTCATATTCAGTTATTGCTCCAAAACAATATGCAGGATTTTCTCCATATGTGCTCCATTTAACATTATTAAAGCTTATTGTTGTATTTACAATTTTGCAAAGGTCGGCAGTTATGATCGTTTGGTTGGGCTGAATATTTGGGCAAGAGGTAGATAATGAGTTGGTATAATACAGCGACTTAATTTTCTTAAATTCAATATCATAATTACCATCAGGGTTTGAATCCGTTTTGTATTTGACTCGAAATGCCTGCTTGATATTTACGTCTTTGAATCTGCCTATAAATGAAAACGTTGTATGGAATTGTGTATTTGTGATGTTGCTCGCCCCACTAATTATTATAGGCCCATTTGTCCAGGAAATGACAGTAGGGGTTGAATTATCTTCAACCTTTGGAATGGTAACTGTAAAAGTAATATCTTCTAATGGGCAGAACTCTGTGGATTCATTGGGTAAAACACTCTGAGAAAAGCTGCCAATATACAATATACAGATTACAGATATCAGAATAAATTTCTTAATCATATTTTGTTTTATTTTTCCAGATGAATTTGAAGGCCTAATCCTATTTGTATTCCTTTTTTATATTCTCCATTTTCCATATTAGAGCTATAGCCTATAAGCACCTCCAATCCCAGGCTACTATTAATGAAAATAACAGGTCCTGCCAGAGCAGAAAAAGTGCTTAGTTTTTCATGCATCCCTCCTGCATTAAGGATTCCAAATTGATAGCCTATATCTGTCAGGATATTGAACTGTTTTTCTGGATCCAAAAAATAAAATCTTGCGAACGGACCCAACCAATATCGTTGTACATTAGTTGTAAGGGTCGAGCCTTCCCGGTTAGATACTTTTCCCTTGATGGAAGTAAAAGTAGGACGTAAACCCAATGCCAGTTTATCAATAACAAAATATCCAATATTGGACGAAGCATCAATTTGGGTATGTCTTGATGTTTTATTTACTTCCACTGAATTATAAGTAGATGTATAAGAGTATAATTTTCCGGTTCCCCCTACAAGCCAGTTGTTTTTTGTCAATTGACTTTGGGCAGGAAAAAAAATTGCGGTTAGGATAGAAAAAAATAAAATTTTCTTCATAGCTGATAGATTCATACCTAGGATTAGTTTCGGTTTTGTTTTGGAAGAATGAAGATATGCTTTTATTTTGACAAAAGAATAATTCATTTTAATGCCTTCATGAATTTTGCTTCTAAGCTATTTTGGGTTGCGTTAAGGTTAGATGTACGGATGTTATATTTCATCGTGCAGGACTGTTTCTGATTTTGAAAATGCATGGCCTATAAAGTTGCGCCGGATAAAAATAGTAAACCGGTTTTTATATTTCCTCCTGATCAAAATCATCGTACGTAATGTGGGGTATCATTGTTTGGAATCATGCACCGATTTACCTTGCATGCATTAATCAACATGAATCAAAACATTTTTTTATGAGCAACAACAGCAAAGTATTGATAGCCGCTGCCGCAGGATTGGCTGCCGGTGCCATCTTAGGAATTTTGTTTGCTCCTGACAAGGGAGAAGATACGAGAAAAGAAATCAACAAACAGGTGAAGAAACTGGCTGACAGCGTAGAAACCGGTTATAATAAAACAAGAGGAAAGTTCAACGACTTAAAGGAAAAAGTAGAGAGTGCTATCAGTGAAAAAGTGGAGCAATTTTCATAGAGGATAAACTTGCTTTTTTTTTGAATGTCTTTTAATGGTAAGGTTTATTGCCCGGCGAATCGCAAGGTCGCCGGGCTTGACTAATTAATTTCTTTTCAGCAGGCTATCTGCCGGGTATTTTGCTTTCATATCATTCATCGTATTTTCCGCCCACTGAATCAGGATCTGTTTATCTTCCGGCGTCAAGCGTGCATCTGCATGCATAATTCTGTAACTCTTAAGTGGCATCTTATCCTCCTTTATTTGCTCTGTAATTTCTTCCATCTTGTGGTATTGCCGACGCAGATTATATGATGCATATTCATCAAAATTGATTTCAGATTTTCCTTCTTTAATGTGGTTGTTGAGAAACCAGGCAAAGGGTTGGATTTTATCGTACCACGGATAGGTGGTATTGTTGCTATGGCAATCCATGCACGATCTGCTGAGGATGTTCCTGACCGGTTCAGGCACGTTGATGGCTGTGGAGATATGATTGGGCTGCTCTGCAGTCGCTATGTTTTTTGCAGGCCTGATGAATTGGATGATTATCAAACCCGCTATGAGGATGAATATAATTTTCCTTAGCATTAAATAATTTTTAAAAACCAAAAGTAAAGATTCGGGTTTTTTATTTCAGGAAATTTTTGTGGACAATTCCATCAACCGGTTGGGGGTGCCACACCGCCAGCCTCTTTAGAGGTGATATAATTGTAGAAATAATAATTGGGAGCCAAAACCCCATAGGGGTGACATAGAAAACGTACAGACCAATCAGCATTACCGTTTTTGCCGCTTGCAAACGCGCCCGGCCCACGCTTAGCATGAAGACCGGATTTGTTACCAAGGTTATTTTGAATATCACAAGCGAGACGCTTGCGCTTGGAAAAGAAGATAGTTTTACCAACCTCTTTAGAGGTGAAATGATTGTAGAAGACATAATAATTAGGAGCCAAAACCCCGTAGGGGTGATATAGAAAGTGCACCGGCAATTAACATTACCGTTCTTGCCGCTTGCTCACGCTTCGCAGCCGCTTAGCGTGAAGACCGGATTTGTAACCAAGATTATTTTGAATAGCACAAGCGAGACGCTTGCGCTTGGGAGATAACCCTTATATACGCGTCTATCACATTAAATCTATCAACTCCTGAAACAGTAAAAAGCTCTCTCCTAATTCCCCTCCAAAAGGGTGGTGGATGTCATGTGCCCCATTCTAACGCTCGTTATTTTAATAATATTCAAGGCACGTGACAGACGGGGTGGTTTTCCAATACAGCCAAATTTTAATGTACCCTAAAACGAATCAAAATATATAACCACCCAGGCCGCTAACGCGCCCATCCCCCCAATTGAGGGGAATTCAGGTATCACAAGATCCACTGACTTTTAAGTAGGAAAGGTCCTTCTACGTGGAATTAGCCTTCGACTCGAACAACTCTTTGCAACAGCGAAAAACGCTCTCTTAAATCCCCACCAATTGAGAAGAATTCAGGTCTCACGAGTGCCACGGATTTTTTAAGATAGGAACGGGTCTTTTTAAAGCACTTCATTTATGTAGTTTTATCTTTGAATCGAACGACTTTTGCAATAGTGTATAGCTCTCTAATACCACCTTTCTTGCCGCTTGCTCACGCTCCTGGTCTCTGCTTAGCGTGAAGACCGGATTTTCGACAGAGGTGTTTTATTAGATAGCACAAGCGAGACGCCTGCGCTTGAGTCATTGCCGTGAGCTGATGGTAGCACAAGCGAAACGCTTGAACATGGACAAAGAGTTAATTTCCGAAACCTCTTTAGAGATGAAATGAATTGATGAAATAATAATTAGGAGCCAAAACCGGAAGAAGTGACATAGAAAACACACCGGCAATCAACATCACCGTTCTTGCCGCTTGCCTTGCAAAAGACCCACGCTTAGCGTGAAGATCGGTATGCTTTTACCAATCATAGCTACATTCATGCATTAAGATAACCACGGTTATACGGGCGCTCAGATCAAGCATCTTAAATCTTATTTCGCTTCTGACACTGCTTGGCATGAAGGCCGAATTGCTGTTGGCAAACAGCCCGGCTTGCTATCATTCAGAAATAGGGCTAAAAACCAGAGTTCAAAAACCGGTAATTATATTGTGGACTTTTTTTGTCCATTTTTCAAAGTTCATTATATTTGGACAAAATTTGACCGCATGTCAGAGTTTAAAAAAAACAAAACTTTTGGAGAGCAGCTAAGAGAGATGAGAGAAATGGCAAGTATGACTTTAAGAAAAGTTGCAACAGATATTGAGGTTGATCCATCCTTGCTTGCAAAAATTGAACGTAATCAAAGACAGCCAACCAAACATTTAATAAAAAAAATCGCCGATTTTTTTGGTGTTGAAGAAAAGGATTTATTAGAGGCTTTTTTAAGTGACCAAATAGCTTATAAAATCTTGGATGAAGAGGTAGATTTAAGTATTTTGAAAGTAGCCGAAGAAAAAGTTGCTTATTTAAAGACATTGCGAAATGAATAATGTAATAAATATTGATCCTTCCCAAAATGAGCTGCCAAGTGAATTTGCAGATAGATTAGGTATATATTACACTAAACAAGTAACTACGTTGCATAAGAAAATCAACGGTCAGTTTTTTACTCCTATCCCTATTGCTCAACTTTTAGCCTCCTTTTCTGGTGTTTCAAAACCGAAAATGAAAATTCTGGATCCCGGTTGTGGTACTGCAATTTTATCTTGTGCACTAATTGAACATCTGATTGAAATTGAGAGTAGGATCGAACAGTTGGAATTAATTGCTTATGAAACGGATTTTGAATTGATACCATTCTCCCAAAATGTATTGGATTATTTAAAAGAATGGCTTTTAAAAAAAGGCATCCGATTTAATTACATTCTACACCAGTCAGATTTTATTCTGGAAAATGCTTCGGTGCTTAAAGAGGTAAAATTACCAAGCTTGTTTGAGGAAACATATAAAGTGGAGAAAGATTTTGATATTATCATTTCAAATCCACCGTATTTTAAGCTTTCCAAAGATGATAGCAGGGTAAAAGTTTCGCAGGAATTAGTGAGTGGACAGCCAAATATTTATTCTTTTTTATGGGAATAGCGGCCAAATTACTTTCTGAAAATGGTGAGCTGATTTTTATTACTCCAAGAAGTTTTGCTTCCGGAAATTACTTTAAAGCATTTAGAGAAATGTTTTTTAATTCCGTTCAATTAGACAGAATTCATTTATTTAACTCTCGAAAAGACACTTTTAATCGCGACAGTGTTTTGCAAGAAACGGTTGTTATAAAAGCTATTAATGAGGAAATAAATCCTAATAAAATGGTGCTTGTTTCTTCCAGTTCCGGACTTAAGGACATCTTTGAACCAACTAAAAAATATTTTACTTCTTCTAATCTTATTAATCTAAATTCAAAAGAGAAGATTCTGCATTTACCTACCAGCGACAAAGAAGAAAATATTCTTGCATTGGTTGCACCATGGGAAAATGTATTGGCAGATTTCAATATAAGAATTTCTACTGGGCCGGTAGTTTCATTCCGCGCTATAGATTTCATTCAGGAAAAATACGAAAATGAGACCGTCAATTTGGCTCCTTTATTTTGGCTCCAGAATGTGAATAAGATGGTTTTGGAATGGCCAAAACCTCTCAAAGAGAAAGGGCAGTTTATAAGAATAGAAAACGGTTCAAAATCTTTAATGATTCCTAATAAGAACTATATTTTTTTGAGAAGATTCAGTACGAAAGATGATAAAAGCAGATTAATCGCCGCACCTTATTTCTGCAATTATGGGAAATCGGATTA
>JBIQMB010000137.1:0-7524 GCA_044463745.1 Chitinophagaceae bacterium
TACCTTAACAACTCACACCCTCATAGCACAGGTTCACCCGGCACAAAAACGAGCAATGTTTGATGTATCGGCTAGTCAGGTGACTGTTGCTGTTTCTGAACTTGAGAAGGCCTTAGTGATGGAAAAAGGAGCTATCGCCTCTTTAAAATTCAATGGCCTCACGTTCAACGGCACCGTCATCAATTCGGTAAAAAAATACGATAATCTACACACCGTTATCGTCAAGAACAATGAAACCAATAGCCTGCTTTCCTTCTCAAAAAGAATCAACGATGATGGAACGGTGACCTATATCGGGCGCATCTTCAACGAACGCTCTACAGATGGATATGAGCTTAAAAAAGACGCAGAAGGAAATTACGCTTTCCACAAGATAGAAACCGAAGAACTAATTCAGGATTATTAATCCGGTAAGTAAGATACTACCCTAAAATATTTGTATCATGAAGCTATTTACTACCTGTCTTAAAAAGACAATCATAACTCTTACGCTTATATTTTCAGCATATTTCATGGCTTATAGTCAGCCTAAATTAAGCAGCCACCCATCTGCTACCGCAACCATATTTCTCGACTTCGACGGGCATTATGTAGAAGCAACCCTTTGGAACGGTGGAAAATCTTTTTATTGTGAACCCGCAGGCCTTACAAATGCACAGATCACCGAAGTATTTCATCGGGTATCCGAAGACTTTCGTCCATTTGATGTAAACATCACCACCGACTCTACTGTATATCTTGCAGCTCCACTCTCCAATCGTGTAAGGATCGTGATTACCCCTACCAGCGACTGGTACAAGGGTGTGGGCGGCGTATCCTTTACAAGATCATTTACCTGGGGAGACGGAACACCGGCTTTTGTTTTTCCAGACAGATTGCTATGGAGCCCAAAAATCATTGCCGAATGTTGTTCGCACGAAGCAGGTCATACACTCGGACTTTCGCATCAGGCAAAATATAATGAGAACTGCTCGTTGGTTACCGTGTATAATGAAGGTGTTGGATCGGGTGAGATCGCATGGGCGCCGGTGATGGGCAACAGTTATTACAGAAACATGACGAGCTGGAATAATGGGCCTACACCCAATGGTTGCTATTCAGAACAAGACAATTTATCCATCATAACCGGTATCAATGGCTTTGGTTACAGGCCCGATGATCATGCTGATAATCCGCGCCAGGGGGCTACTCCGTTATTGTTCGACCGAAATCATTTTCAGGCAGCGGGTATCATCACCACCAATGAGGATAAGGATGCCTTTGGATTTGACTTGACAGAAGCGGGTGAATTATCTCTGAAGGTTAAACCCTTTTCAGTAGGGCCAAATAATGCCGGAGCCAACTTAGATGCCAAGGTCGTGCTGATGAATTATAATTACGAAGTGATTGAGACATTTAATCCGCAAGACCGGCTGGATGTAGAGGCTGACCTGACCCTGAGTCCGGGAAAATATTACATCCTCGTGCAGGGTGATGGAAACATAAACATTTCAAACTACGGAAGCCTGGGGTCGTACACCGTGACGGGCAACTTCAGGCCGATGAGTGTTATGGCTGTTCAGAAACTGGAATTAAAAGGAACCACAGCAGATGACCAGCATAAGCTTGTATGGGATCTGGTATGCGACGAAGGCATTCGTACCCAAACTCTGGAAGTATCTTATAATGGTCATGATTTTAAAAACCTTACAAGTCTTACTACCGATAGCCGCAAGTTTACATACAATCCATTACAGCAATCCAATGCCTTTTACCGCATCCGGATAGAAACCGTAACAGGATCTATTAGCTATTCCAATATTGTAGAAATAAAACAAACCGGAACCAAAAATAATATCGTTTTGAAATCGACGTTGATAAGCGATAAGATTGAAATGAATTCAGATCGTGCCTACCAATATATTCTGACAGATATGAATGGAAAAATATTGAGAAAAGGCAATGGATCAGCCGGTTACAACGTTATTAGTATTCCTAATTCCCCTGATGGCGTATATATCGTTCAAATTATCATCAACTCCCAAAGAATTACTCACAGAGTCGTAAAAATGTAAGGTAGATTCATGTGTAAGTTAAGGGTCAGTGTTAGGGGCTGGCCCTTTTTTTTTGTCCATATCCGATCTTTTTTATCAATGGATAGGTTTCATTAAAAATCTTTTTAGAAAATAGCTACTGATGCCTTTTCTTCTGAAAAAGGCTCTTACATTTTTCCGACTTCCTGTACCTTACTACCATGTCTTGGTGCATTCCTTGTAAAGAATTTCTTTGTGCACCTTCTAATTCTGGTGCCTTCGTGGCGAATAAAAAAATTCTTTGCGCAACTTCGTGCCACCGAGTCTTCGTGACAAAAAAAAGATCCGCTTCTATTCATATTCAATTTGGAATATTTCGGTCATTGATGACATTTCATAAATTTTACGATAATATCAATGTAACACATGATAAGATGTAATGGAATCATATTTTCTCATTCGACATATAAATTGTATATATTTAAAACAGTTTCAATACAAGACTAACAAAATCAATCTTTTATACTGTCACATCTCTGCGATTCAGAGCCGTAAAAGCCTGATTACAATCACATCTTTTCATTCTTAAACAAAACCGCATTATGAAACAAAATCTACTTCTAAGTTTATTTATCTCACTTTGCCTTAGTCTGCCCGAGGTTTCGGGCCAGACAAGGCTTCGCGTTGAAACTATATTAAGGGACACAAATTTTTCTTCCATAGCAGTGGCAGACAATGGTGAAGTTTTTGCCGGAACGCCAAGTGCCGGTATGGTACGTTACGACAAAGCAACAGGAGAATGGAAAACCTGGAATGGGCTATTAAATTCGCTCGTCAGACCAAATCTCAGACAATTGATTACCACCGGAGATTCTGTGTGGATAGCGACCTCCGGTTATCCGGTCGTTCTTGGACAGAGTGCAGGCACCAACCGAAATGTTTCCGGAGGCGTCCATGTTATGACCAATAAAAATAAATATAAGAAAGAGTATTATCGAGGTGCTTCTGTGGCCGGGATTGGCACTAAAAACGGTCCTCCAACTCGAAATGTAATGGGCGTATGTTTCGATCGAAATGGTACGCCATGGGTCGCTGCCGATTTTCACGATTCCAGTACGTATGTGGGAGTGAACGCCCGGTATTTTTTTTCGCCCGGAAGCGTAGCCAAATTTGACTGGGACGCCAACGATTTTTTGCCCCTGGAAAATGATGGGATGCCCAATCCTACAGGTATTCTGATTGGATCACCCAACCTCAATAAGGAGAATAACTATTCATTCGGCAAAAGGAAAGGATCGCTAAGCATTGCATCGGTAAAGGATGAAATTTGGGCCGGGTGTAATGGTTATGAAGAGAGCGCCGGAAATATCGTTACCGCCGGAATAGTCAGGTATAATACCGGAGGAGAGTTTATAGGAAAACTTGACGAGAACAATACAGGTATTCCCTTTGGTTTATTAAATACGAGCACGGGCCCATGGGCAATTCATCAGGACGCTAAAGGCCGGGTGTGGATCGCGCTTTCCCAAACACGTGGGCTGGCAGTTTTAGATGTCAATAACCAATGGATACATATTGGTTTGCCGGCAGTTTTAAACGGTGAACAAATCAGAGCCAATGCGATCGCCGGTGACCGAAACGGTCGTGTTTTTTTCGGCACCAATGCAGGTTTGCTTGTTTACAATGGAGAGGGAGATTTTACCAGTCCCTCATCTTATGAACTGTGGACAACAGCTAATGGCCTCTCATCCAATTATATTGCAGGTGTGGCTGTAGGTAAAGACAATACCATTTGGCTGGCCACAAGTGCCGGCATTAATAAAATCATACAGGCTGACCTGACAGTATATAATCTCTTCAACGATATCTACACCAATAGCAGATTGCAAGGTGATCTTTTTCGTCGGCAAGTGGCATTTTACGATTCAAATGGTGAGCAATCAGCCATAGATCAGGATACCTTATTCATCGCTGCAGACGGCACCCGGGCAACCGTATTTAAATGGGTGGGTTCCGATTTAGAGCATATCCGGTTCAGAATCAAGGATGGAGCGATCAATACGACCGACGAGGAGATCTATGGTCGATTTGAATACAATTATTTTAATAATGAAAAAACAGACAGCGTACTCGTTCAGTACTACCATCCTACCTACATTGAATTAATGTACACAGTAAGCAACACTTATAACGGTAAGCCTGTACGGATACAGATCGTTGATGTATCATCATCGCCCGAAAACGTTCTTTTGGATATACCGGTAAAGTATGTTTTGCCTCCGTTGTTAATGGTGCATGGGTTGTGGAGTGAAGGAGAAACGTGGGAGGAAATGGAAACATACTTTTTGACAAATGGATTATACAAATACAAGCCTTACGAAGTGATGGCTCCATCTTATCCCAATGCCCGTCATTTTAAAGACAACAGAGTTTATATTTCCAAATTCCTGGATGACTTATTAAGAGAATGCAGCCAGAATAGAATTAGCGCAGGTGCTGCTGACATCGTGGCGCATAGTATGGGAGGCATTTTATCCAGATTATATTTACAGGAAGGTGTCGGTTCCGTAGCTTACTCCAAAAACATCCATAAACTGATAACGATTAATACACCGCATGCGGGTTCGCCTTTGGCTAATCTTGTAGAATCGAAGAATGACATATTTAAATGGGTTGTAAAGAAAGGAGCAGGAGACCCAACCAAAGGAGCACTGGGTGACCTGAGCCTTGGCAAAGCACCCATAGACAGCCTCTTGAATGGGCCTGACCTGAATAAAAATGTTGTACCTTCTCATGCTATTTATTCTTCATCAGAAGTGGGTCAAAAAATAGAAAGGGCCTGGGCTTCAATACGTTTTAGAAGCCTTGGATCCTTCATTTCTTTTGGCCTTACCTATTATGCATCAAGCGTTTTTGGTTGTACTTTTACAGAATCAATTAATTCCTGCCTGGAAAGATTATTTAAGGGACAGAGCGATCTGATTGTATCTGAGGAGAGCCAAATAGGTGGTTTGCCTCCACGTGCGATTACTTACTTTTCTGACTACACTCACGTAGAAGTTTATAAAGACGGCCCTGTTATCAGGAGAGTGCAGGATCTTCTGAGAGCTAAATCTACCTCAAGGCAATTTACTACGGATGGTTTCCATCCGGCTAAGCTCAAATGGGATCTTAAAACAGGAACACAATATGCTCGCAGAATGGCTGAAACACTTGAAATTGAGAGCCCTGGGTATGGAGCTTCATTTAACAGGGGCGATTCGGTGCACGTGCAAATAAATGCCGGCAGCAGCATTGCCAGGATGATGTTCATGATTGGATATGGCGATCAGTTAGGTATAGCAGTAGCAGAAGCGCCACGCCAGGTTTTTAGCTTTAAAATTCCTGATGATGTATTGGACAGGATGAATTATCAAGTATTTGGCTTTACCGCTTCGGGCGATGTATTTACCGACAGTTCCTATATCATGGTTAATCCAGATCCTTCTATTGTGTTGGAAGGTATCCGAATTAAAACAAACCAGCATACGGACATGAAAATTACGATTGGAGACAGTTTACCCATATCTATTATCGGATCATACAGTGACGGCCTGGAAAGGGAATTAACTTACCAGCCGGGCATCTCTTTCAGTACATTGATGAGTGGTGTGAGTCTGGATGATGAAGGTTTCATTAAAGGTTTGATCCTTGGTTATGATGAGCTAAAAGTGGGATACAATGGCTTTTTCGATTCGCTGGATGTCGAGGTGATTCCACCTATTGAATATGACACGGTAAAAGCAGATCCCTTGCCCGTAACCTTTGGCGAGCTTAAGGCACGCTATAATGGTAGCCGGATAGAAGTAGAATGGAATACAAGTTCTGAACAATCCAATCATTATTTTGTAGTGGAGCACAGTACAAATGGACAAACCTTCAGGCCTGTCGGTAGGATAAACGCCAGCAATTTGCCCAATGGCAGCCACTATACATTTCATCACAAAGAATATGCTTCGGGCAATAATTATTACCGGATAAAACAAGTTGATCTGGATGGGAATTCCAGTTACTCTATAACAGTAGTAGCGATGGCGAATGTTCAAAAAAAGATCGTGATCTATCCAAACCCGGTGGATGATGTGCTTCAGATAGATCTCAGGAATTCAGATGCTATGCCATCTGATTTAATGACCATGCGCCTTTCCAATTCGTTTGGTCAGGTGGTGATGACAAAAAATATTACAGGCAAATCAAGTAAAGTAACGGTTTCACTTTCAGGCTTGCCTGCCGGTATTTACATTCTTACTATGATAGATAAAACAAATCAGAATTTAATAACAGAGAAGATTATAAAAAATAAATAGTACCATGAGTCAACAGGCGTATCCGGAAAGTCAATCCCAAAAAAAAATGAACTAACTTTTCGGATATGTCTGTTTTTCATAACAGGGTTTTATATTTGATGTTTGCTTAAATATGAGCATCAAAAAATTTTGTGTTGCCTAATCAAATCCGTCGTGAGAAAGATATTACTTCTTGTCATTTTTGTCTTCTTATGTTCATTGAATAAAGCATCCTTTGGGCAAACGGCCGATTTCACCATGGACACGCTTCAGGGCTGCGCACCGCTGATTGTCAACTTTACGGATGCATCAAAGGATGGCATTGTCGTAAGAAGAGACTGGAATTTGGGAAATGGTACTACCATTCCGAATGGTGCATCAACGGTTGGAGGTAATTACCTGAATCCCGGCACTTACACAATCACACTCACAGCCACATTTGATAACGGAATCATTCGGCAGGTTTCTAAAAATCTGATTGTTCATCCCAAACCGATTGCTGATTTCTCAGCCTCGGAAACTGCGGGCTGTCGTCCGTTTGCGACCAACTTCCAGGATCTTTCATCTACCCCCACAGGAACGATTGCTAAGTGGCAATGGGATTTTGGCGCGGGAGGAAGCACACTTCAAAATCCCGGCTTCACCTTCAACAATCCGGGAAATTATCAGGTCAAACTGGTGGTGACAAATAACTGGGGATGCATCAGCGACGCGGAAAGCAAACCAAATTATATTCAGGTATATCAGCCGCCGGTAGCTGGTTTTACCACTGACAAAAACTCTTCCTGCGAACTGCCTTTTACCGTGCAATTTACCAACACCACATCCGGTAATGGCCCGTTGACATACGAATGGGATTTCGGCGATGGCTCACCTGTTTCTACCGATACAAATCCTTCACACACCTACACCACAGCAGGTGTATATCGTGTCAGGCTAACGGTCAGGTTAGGCAACCAGTGTATCAATACTTTCACTACCAATATTAATTCTGATATCTATGCCGGAAGGCCGGTAGCTGCGATTAATGCTCCGGATGCTGTATGTGCAGGCAACAGCGTTTTCTTCTCCGGAACTACAACCCCCGTCGGCCTCGCAAGCCAGTACAGATGGGTGTTTAGTGATAATGGATCGGTAAGAACGGGTGCTAATGTAAACTATACCTTTAGCAATCCGGGAACGTATGA
>JBIQMB010000138.1:0-7516 GCA_044463745.1 Chitinophagaceae bacterium
GGATCACGCCCATTTTGCTATCCGTGATTTTGTCAGGAGTTCAAGTGGCAATGCATATTTCATTGCAGCACCTGATGAAACAGATCCTGCTACAGCGAAATACCATCCTTCTACCGTAAGTCATTGGAAATACTATGGAAAGAAGGGAGTGCAATATTGGAAAATAAATGGTAAAGAAAAAGATTTTGAGGGTCTGGTCAATGGCAGATATACTTATTGGGCCAGTAAATCACCCATTCCGGGGGGTATATCATTCGAAAACTTTGAATTAAAAGCTCCATTTCATAATGGGACAAAAATGGTATTTGGTATAAGCCCGCTATCTCCGGAGTCTTTTATTCCAAGGCTTAAAAACGAGAAATAAATAATCTGCATTAAAAATCCGGTGTTATCTTCATTTGGCGGATGATAATGTTGTGAGTTTCACGGTGAAAATAAAGATATCAATATGAATCGATCTATGATAAGATGTTGCCTTTTTGCATTCAGTTTTCTTGCCATAATTATTCCGTCGGTATTTGGACAGGGTCGCATAACACTGGATAAGAAAGATTTTGCAAGGAGCTTTCAAAAAAGTTTAAAAGAAATAAGCTACGAACTTTTAGGAAACACTAAGGGATCAGTTACCATAAGACAAGTAGATAAAAACACTGCTCATGTTAAAATAGTTTTTGCTCTAAATGACTCGGTGGCGCAGGATAATTGGCAGTTGGATATTATTCCCTCCTTCAAACCTAACTTTCATTGGGCACCACATTTAACTCCGACAGACAAGAATATAATTGCCCAGCATGTATTCCGTTCTCCGGCTCTTATAGCCTCTGATAATAAACAGGTCTTAATTGTCATCCCTGACCCTAATATCATCAATAAAAAACCTGCAGTAAGGTGGTATATGGATATGAATGCGCCGGAGAATGTCTTAACGCTGGGAATGAGCGATAGCCGTGTATCCGACCATGTGATTTATGAACGGCAGGCCGGGGCGGTTTACCCGGCAGGGGAGGTAGAATTTGGTTTTTATTTGATGGTATATAATGACAAAGAGTCAATACAAAATCCTTTTCGCCGCACCACTTCTTTCTTTTGGAATCGCTGGGGTTCAAATCTTTTCGTGAATGGAAACCCGGCAAAAGGAAGTCTGATGCCTTATGTGGAGCACACATACCATTGGGCTTTCAATTCGTGGAAGAATGAAGTTTGGCAGCAATTCTCATTGAACGGGAAACAAGTAGGGGCACCAACCTTTATTGTAAATGTAACCCAAAGTCCCAATTATCCTGGTCTGGTAAATGAAAGAGAGTTCAGGTCTATTTGGAATCAGGCCTGGTTTAGCTCTCTGCGATCTGCGTCGGGACTGTATCGGTATGGGCGCCGTACAGGCAATGACAGCTTAAAAGCAATGGCAATAATGACAAAGGAACTTGCCTTGTCTTTTCCTAAGAAGCAGGGTTTTTTCTATGGTCTGATTGCAACGGAAATGGAGCAAGTTTCTATTGATGGAAAAACCTATAACCGAAGCAAAGGATGGGATCATTTTTATTGGGGAAACTCAAACAGAAATCCCTATACCTGGGATTCCAGAAAGGCCCCCTTTCATTTATTGGATATGAGCTGGACGGCATTACTGATGTTGAGGTGGTATGATGAGTTAGAAAAAGATCCTCGTCTGTTATCCTTTGCGCAAGAATATGCGGATGCATTACTGAGGGTGCAATTTGAAAGCGGCTATTTTCCCGGTTGGCTGGATGTAGAAACATTGAAGCCGATGCAGCATCTGAATAATTCACCTGAAACGTCGCTTTCGGTTACCTTCCTTCTGACTTTGTACCGCATTACGGGTGATGAAAAGTATAAAAAAGCTGCGCTTAAAGCGATGGATAAAGTTATAGCTGAAATTATTCCGGAAGGAAGATGGGAGGATTTCGAAACCTATTGGTCTTGCTCAAGAATTGGCTCTCTTGACTGGGTGGGTAAGAAAGTAGAACGGAATGATATGCACAAACAGAATAACTTTTCTATGTTCTGGACTGCAGAAGCGCTTCTCGAATCCTATAAGATAACGCGAAAGAAATCCTATTTAAAATTCGGCCGCAGAACCTTGGATGAATTGTTGATGACCCAGGCCTCATGGCAACCTTATTTTATCCCCTTTCCTGCCTTAGGTGGTTTTGGAGTTTTAAATGCAGATGGCGAGTGGAATGACGCGAGACAGAGTCTTTTTGCAGAATTGATTATCCGATATGGAAAAGAACTTAATAGTGAAGAATATATTCAGCGAGGGCTGGCAGCCATGCGCGCTTCATTTACCATGATGTATTGTCTTGAAAATCCGGAAGTGAAAATTCAATGGGAAAGAAAGTGGCCTTTCTTTGGTAAGGAGGATTACGGCTTTATGATGGAAAATTATGGACATGATGGACAGGCCAACGCTGAAGGATTGGGGATTGGTGAATTTACCATTTATGATTGGGGAAATGGAGCTGCATCTGAAGCGTATAACAGACTGTTGGATCATTATGGTGAGCAATTCGTAAACGGTAATTGATCTTTGTTTTAGAGTAACTTCATTCTATCTACGAAATGTTTCTGACAACTGCAGTATATTAATATTTTTTTCAAAACCAGGTTTAATAAATACCGCCTTTTATTCTATTTGACAAGGATAGTTGCGCCATTCTTATTTGTTTCTCAGGGGGTTTTATTTTTTCCTTGGTCATCATATGACATTATTTTCTACCTTAGAATCTGTTTTTCATTAATCAAGTTTTGATTGTTTATGAATCTGAATCTAAAGGACAAGGTCATTATTGTATCGGGAGGTGCCAAAGGAATTGGAAATGCTATATGCAATGTTTTAGCCGAAGAAGGTGCTGTACCGGTTATCGCCGGGCGAAATGAAAACGATAACCAAAAGGCCGTTGAGGTGATCCACTCTAACGGTGGGAATGCTTTTTATGTAACAGCAGATTTGGTTAATGACGACGATTGCAAGAATGTTATTGATCAGACAATTACCCGGTTTGGGCGGATAGACGGGCTGGTTAATAATGCCGGACTCAATGATGGCGTAGGGCTTGAAAATGGTACTTATGATCGTTTTATTAGAAGCCTCCACAATAGCCTCGTTCATTATTATCTGCTTGCACATTATGCTCTACCTGAATTGATAATAACAAAAGGAGCCATTGTTAATATCGGTTCTAAAACGGCGGAAACAGGGCAGGGGGGTACCTCAGGTTATGCGGCATCAAATGGAGGCCGAAATGCATTGACACGTGAATGGGCTGTTGAATTATTGAAGTACAGCATCAGAGTAAATGCGGTGATCGTAGCAGAAAGCTATACGCCTCAATATGCAAGTTGGATTACAAAGTTTCCGGATCCGGAAAAAGAATTTAAGAAAATTACAGAAAAGATTCCGTTTGAACATCGTATGACACGACCCGAAGAAATAGCTAATATGGTTGCCTTTTTATTATCGGATAAATCGAGTCATACCACAGGCCAGCTCATCCACGTAGATGGCGGCTATGTACACTTAGATCGAGCCTTGTTGTAGCCTGAGAGTAACCGATAAAAAAATAAAAAATAAAGTTTTTTGTTCGGAAAGAAATGTATAAATTTGTATTTGAGAGAGTAAAATATTATACTATGAGTAAGCTCCCCAAATCAAAAAAAGGTTCAGTTTCGTCTGTTGTTTCAGAGCCGGCTATAGCCTATGATCACATGTTTAGGGTTCTCAAAGGAGCCGCGGATAAGCCCGAAACCCGCTTGTCTTCTTTCGAAAAAATGGAAGTCGTCAAGGAAGGCATTTCCAAAACCGATCTGGAAGTACTTAAAGCAAAAGCAGGCATGGATTATACCGAGTTGGCAAATGCTCTATCTGTTACCAGAGCCACCCTCATCAACAAAAAAAAGTCTGAAAAATTTGGTCTGGCTGTCAGCGAAAAGATTCTTGATATCGCTGAGCTTTATTCATTTGGCTTTGAAGTTTTCAATGATGAAGAAGCTTTTCGTAATTGGATGGATACGCCTGTACGCGCTCTGGGTTTTCAAAAGCCATCTGCATTCATTGATAATCAATTTGGCCGTCAGGAAGTTCGCAACCTGATTGGTCGTATTGCTTACGGTGTCTATTCCTGATCTCTTATGCAGGTATATAGAATTTCACAAACCCGTTATGCTGATGATGTTTCCGGTGAAGGAGCCAGACTTTTTGGTGGCCGGTGGAATCTGCCTTTAATTCCGTGTCTTTATACTTCCGAAAGCCGGGCACTTGCCTTGCTTGAGTTTAGTGTCAATATCAATGTTTATGAAATCAGAAGGGCCTTATCCATTGTAACTTATGAGGTGGATGATGGTGCTATCTTAGAACTCAGCATTCCTGAATTGCCCGGTAACTGGAAAGATAACCTGGTTCCGAAACAGACACAGGAATTGGGAACCCGTTTGCTATTAAATCCGGATATACCGATTATCAAAGTACCTTCGGTAGTAGTGAACGAAGAATACAATTACCTGATAAATCCGAGTGGTAACTCCGGGATAAAAATACTGGACATCAAGGATTTTGTTTACGATATTCGGGTTAAGCTGAAATAGATCAGTAAAGACCCGGATTGGCCATTGCGTTTTCATATTCTACATCCACGGACAGATTTCTCCCATCGGCAGCCGTTGTAGCCAGTTGGTCGCATCTGTTGTTGAAAAAATTTTCGGCGTGTCCTTTTACCCAGTGGAATTTGATACTAAAATTTTGCGCCACCCGATGATATCTCATCCATAAATCTTTATTTTTCTTACCTCCTTTAAAACCTGTCTTAATCCAGTTGTTTAACCATCCTTTTGTGATGCTGTCCATTACGTATTTGCTGTCAGTATATATTTCTACCGGTATGTCGTTTCGCTTTAGCGTTTCCAATGCAGTTATCACGGCAAGCAGTTCCATGCGATTATTGGTTGTTTTACGAAAACCAGCCGAAAACTCCTTTTTTAATTTACCGAACATTAATACAACTCCATAACCACCGGGGCCGGGGTTTCCGCGTGCCGCGCCGTCGGTGTATATCGTAATTCTATCTTCCTTCATTTATCTTTTTGATTTAAACCTGAAATACGCCTGTTTTGAACTCAGCCATGTTGGGGTTGTGGTTGGCTGCATTTATATTTTCAGATATAAGCATACGCGTTTGGGCCGGATTGATAATTGCATCCACCCACAGCCTTGCCGCAGCATAAGTAGCGTGGGTTTGAGAATCGTATTTTTCTATCATTTTATTGAGCAGTTCCGTTTCTTTTTCGGCCGATATTTCTTCTCCTCTCTTTTTAAGTGAAGCTACTTCTATTTGTAAAAGCGTTTTGGCTGCTTGCTCTCCACCCATAACCGCGATCTTTGCGCCAGGCCAGGCATAAATAAATCTGGGATCATAAGCTTTTCCGCACATGGCATAGTTTCCGGCGCCGTATGAGTTGCCAACTACAAATGTGATTTTAGGCACTACTGAGTTGGCTACTGCATTTACCATTTTTGCTCCGTCTTTTATAATTCCGCTGTGCTCACTTCTGGTTCCTACCATAAATCCTGTAATATCCTGAAAGAACACAAGTGGTATTTTTTTCTGGTTGCAGTTCATGATAAATCGGGCTGCTTTATCGGCGCTGTCATTATAAATGACGCCTCCCATTTGTAATTCGCCCTTCTTATTTTTAATGTTCAATCGCTGGTTTGCCACAATACCTACAGCCCATCCATCCACCCTGGCATATCCACATACAATTGTTTTCCCGTATTCTTTTTTGAATTCATCAAATGATGCGGCATCTACAATGGTACGAATGATTTCTTTCACATCATAAGCATGACGGTTGTCCTTTGCATAAATGCCGTAAACCTGATCAGCAGGCACTTCAGGCTCAATAGGTGAAATCCGGTTAAAACCGGCTAAAGGTTTGTCGCCCAGTTTACTGACGATCCTCTTTATTTCTTTCAGGCATTCCTGCTCTGTATCGAAACTATAGTCGGCTATACCGCTGATAGTATTGTGTGTATGTGCGCCCCCAAGGGTTTCTGTGTCTGTACTTTCGCCTATGGCCGCCTTGACGAGATAGGGCCCCGCTAAAAAAATGGAACCATGTCCTTCGCCTGAAACCATCAGCGTTTCATCACTCATGATGGGTAGGTATGCGCCTCCGGCCACGCACGGGCCCAGCACGGCAGCAATCTGTGTAATTCCCATAGCGCTCATTCTGGCATTGTTGCGAAAGATTCTTCCAAAGTGTTCTTTGTCAGGAAAAATCTCATCCTGCATGGGAAGAAAAACCCCCGCACTATCGACCAGATACACCACCGGCAAATTGTTTTCCATGGCGATCTCCTGCATGCGCAGATTTTTTTTGCCTGTGATGGGAAACCATGCTCCTGCTTTTACGGTTTGGTCATTGGCTAATACCACGCATTGTTTTCCTGAAATGTAACCCACTCCGGCTACGGTGCCTCCCGCCGGGCAACCACCATATTCACGATACATTTCGTAGCCGGCAAAGGCTCCTATTTCAACAAAAGGCTTGTCGGCATCCAATAGAAATTTCAATCGTTCACGTGCGGTTAATTTATTTTTTTCTTTTTGCTTTTCGATTGCTTTTTTGCCGCCTCCTCTTTTGATTTCGTCCAGAATATGATCTATTTCTTTCCAGGCCAATCTGTTTTCATCATCTCTTTTATTTGCTTCTATATCCATTTTAATTATTGTTTATCGCAAATTTTTTTTCTCATTTTTAAAATCTAACGTCCTGCAAAGTTACCGTCTTTATGCCGGATCATGTTTGCCGCAGTATAGCGTGAACTTGCTCGTAAATCCGAGTAAACCGTAACCGAATCCTTTTTCGTCTATTCTACTCTTTCAAAATCCAGATCATGAAAATCGAAACTGAAATCTGTAAGCGGTGAAATTGCTTTCATTTTTAAAGTGGTAGGAACGCCATTGAAATCGAATCCGAAATTGACGAATGCATCTGCATCCAGGCTTCGGTCTTCCCATTTTACCACAAAAGTGCCTTCCTTATAATACGACATCGAACCATGGAGTAACGGCGATTTTTCTGCATAAAAATATAGACCACCATCTTTTTTGCTGATTTTAATGTTTCCGAACCAGGGATCTTTATAAGTTCCTACATATTTATCGGGATTCTGAAGTACAGATGAAGAGGTTCGGATGTCATTCCATATTTTTTCTACTATTTGATTTGCATTTTTTTCCGACGCGATAACGACGTCGTGATACTGCTTAATACGGTCCTTTCCTTTGATGCCATAGTACGCATCTTTTATTGTATTGGTTATAGATTGAAAGGCGGCACCTGACTGTTGGTTGGTGAAAACGATGATGCCCAATTTCATATTCGGAATGAGCGTTACCTGTGTCACCATGCCCAGTAAACCTCCTGTATGAGATGCTACTTTGTTCCCCATTTCATCTATCAAACCCCAGCCAAGGCCATAACCTCTGAATTG
>JBIQMB010000139.1:0-7515 GCA_044463745.1 Chitinophagaceae bacterium
AGTATGTGCTGGAGTTCAGCTATAAAGTATTCTTCAGTATGGTAGGGATCAATTTTGAAATTGGCTTCCCAATATTTTCGTGAAGAAATCTGAAAGTTATGAAGATCGATGGTAGTTGTGTGACCGGGAAGTATTTTGAAAATATTTTTGAAAAGTGTTCCTTCACCACAAATAAACTGGAATGTCAGGTACTCATGAAGATTTCGTTTATCTTCTTCAGCCGTTATTTCCGGGTGGGCAAGTAAGGCCTTGATTTCACTGGCAAAACAAAACATATTTTCATCTTGATACCAGTACAAAGGCTTGATGCCAAAATGATCCCGTGCGATAAAAAGCCTGTTCTCATGCCGGTCATAAATGATGAAGGCAAACATCCCGTTTAGCAGATGAACGAAATCATCTCCATACTCAGCATAAAGATGAAGAATTACTTCCGTATCGGAAGATGTTTCGAATTGATGCCCTTTTTGCTTTAAAGAATTTCTTAACTCGATGTAATTATAAATCTCGCCGTTATAAACGATTGTACAATTGTCGTAAGTCATCGGTTGCTTCCCAGAAACCAAATCAATAATGGAGAGCCTTTTATGAAAAAAACCTATCGACCCTTCAATCATTAATCCATCTTCGTCAGGACCACGATGATGGATTTTGGAGGCCATTGCTCGCAGGATTTGTTCATTTATAGCTCTTGGAGTTTTATGTATTATAGAAATAATACCACACATATTAATAAATTATTTTTTAAGCAAAGTCAATGAATGATAAATTGACTTTAATTTAAAAAGCTTTTTCATCTCCTCTTAATATATAATAGAACGTAAGGAATAAGATTTTAATATCCAACCACAGCGTCCAATTTTCGAGATACCAAATATCTTTTTCGACTCTCATTTTTATTTGCTCTGTATTGGTTATTTCGCCGCGATAGCCATGGATTTGTGCCCACCCGGTAATTCCTGGTTTTATAAATTGACGGATCATATAGTCATCAACTATCGCTGAGTAATCTTTTGTGTGTTTTAACATGTGAGGTCTTGGACCAACAAGACTCATCTCCCCTTTTAGGACATTCAAGAATTGAGGGAATTCATCCAGACTGGTTCTACGCAAAAATTTACCTAAAGGAGTTACTCTATCATCATCTCTTGTGGCTTGTTTTATGTTCGCCTCTTTATTTGGTTTCATGCTTCGAAACTTTATACACATGAACGGTTTTTTATCCTTTCCGGTGCGTGGTTGTTTGAAAAAGATTGGTCTTCCTGAATCAATCAGTATTAAAAGACCAATGACAGGAATCAGCCAGGAGAGCACGAAAATGGTAACCAGTGAGCTAACGATTAGATCAAGTGCTCTTTTATTGATTCTATTTCCAACATCATCCAAAGGTTCTTTCCGTAATGAAAGAATCGGCAAATCACCGAAAAATTCTATATTAATATCTCTGGTAATAAATAACGAAAGATCAGGTACAATTCTGAACCGTATACATTCCCTTTCACATTGATGCATCAATTCATATATTTGTTTATTTTGTTCGGGAGTAACTGTGGAAAATATTTCATGTGCCTCCAACTCTCTTGCTGAGTGTAAGGCATCTTTAATTTCACAAATTACAGGATAATGGGTCAGCTCATGAATATTCTCATTATCTTCTATATATCCTATTATCTCTATATTAAGGCCATCTGATTCCAAATAGCCGGTAAGTTTCCGTGCAGTTTCATTAACGCCTAAAATAAGTATTTTGCGTATGAAAAATTTACTATTCTTAAAATACCGGGTAATGCCCAAGTAGATAAACCTGTTAATTACCAACCCCATTGCAAAACCTCCCATCACGGTTATAACAAACAATCTGGAAATAGCAAGTTCGCGAAGAAAAAATAAATAGAAAAAAATAACAATTACCCATGCCAGAAAGATTTGAATACTCCTTCTTATATATACTTCAAACGAGTGAATAACTGTTCCGGCATAGGCCCTGAAAAAAAAAGTCAGAATTAACCATGATGCATTTGAGACAGAAAGATACCTGAAGTACGGATCAATGGAAGTTGATGATATTTTATCTCCAAGGACAAACTTTCCTGTTATAAATACAAGATTTAAAACAATAAAGTCAAGGGTAATTAGAGTGAACTGAAGATATCTGTCGAATTGCCGGTTCAAAATAAATGATTGAATTTGACTTGTAAAATAGAAAAAATATCGGGTTTATTTTTGATAATGCTTTAAAACGGTCTGCACGATCCTTTCAGATGTCTTCCCGTCCCATAACACTGGTATCGTTCCTTTCTTCCAATTACCGTTCAAGATTAAATTTATACTTGATTTTAATTTATCAAGATTATCGCCGATTAATTCGTTTGTGCCCATAGTTACGGTCTCCGGTCTCTCGGTGGAATTTCGGAGGGTCAGGCAGGGAATATTCAAAACTGTTGCTTCTTCTGTGATACCACCCGAGTCTGTAATAATGCCTTTTGCATGTTTCACCAAATAAATAAACTCATGATATCCCAATGGATCAATCACTGAAATACCGGATAAAGAAATACCAAACTTCTCTATGTTCTTCCGTGTTCGTGGATGCATAGGAAAAACAACTTCATACCCATTTGTGGCTTCTTTTATTGCGCCAAAAATCTCCATCAGATTTGCCGGATGATCAACATTGGAAGGCCGGTGTAGCGTAAGCAAAAAATACTTTTTTTCTTTTAAACCGATTTGGTCCCATACTTTTGGTTTTTTCAATTTGTCAAGATTAGCATTAAGTGTGTCAATCATTGTATTGCCCACCAAGTGGATTTGATGATCTTGAATTCCCATTTTTCTAAGGTGCACATTAGCCTCTTCCGTTGTTGTAAAAAAATGGTCGCAAATAGAATCAGTTACGATACGGTTAATTTCTTCCGGCATAGTCATGTCGCCCGAACGAATTCCGGCCTCCACATGAGCTACGTCAATGCAAAGCTTTTTTGCTGTAATGGCACATGCCATCGTGGATGTAACGTCGCCTACAAACATAACCAAATCGGTCGGATTGGCTTGTAGGTCTTCCTCAAAACTTATCATAATTGCGGCAGTTTGCTGCGCCTGGGTGCCTGAGCCACAGCCCAAATTGACATCTGGCTCCGGAATATTTAACTCCTTAAAAAAATTGCCACTCATCTTATTGTCGTAATGCTGTCCGGTATGTACTAATCGGAAATGTATATCGGCTCCTCCCTCTTTTGCATTCCGAATAGCTTCAATAATTGGCGCGATTTTCATGAAATTGGGGCGCGCCCCGGCTACTAAGGTAACTTTCATTGCTCTGAAAATAATTTGTTGGATTTATGTTTTGGAGAAAAAAGTTGATTAAGCTTTTCCTTCAAAACCAAATAAATAAATTTTGAATTTCCTATAAGATATCTTTTCCACATTCTGCGCGGTTCTTGTAGGGTTCGGTACAACCATTCCAAGCCGGCTTTCTGCATCCAAATAGGTGCTCGCTTAACCAATCCGGATACAACATCAAAACTTCCTCCCACACCCATGATGAACGGAACCTGAATTTTATCCTTATTCCGATTTAAAAATATCTCCTTCTTGGGGGATGTAATGGCTACAAAAAGTATTTTGGCTTTGGACTCCGCTATTTGTACTGCTATTTCAGGTTCTTCATCCTCTTTAAAATAACCATTCCCATATCCTGCTACAATGTTCTGTCCGTATTTTTTCGTATATGTGTCGGCAACAGCTCTTACGGTTTCTTCTTTTGCACCTAAGAAGAAAATTTTGTATTTCCTTTCCGCAGCTAGTTGAACCAGATTTTCCATCAAGTCAATTCCCGCTACTCTTTCCGGTAATCCTTTATTAAGGAACCTGGATGCCCAAACTATACCCATTCCATCAGCGTTAATGATATCGCAATTTACGATTGACTCCCGCAGTTCGATGTCTTTTTGCGCGTTAACCACCTTGGCTGCATTGATTACAACATGATGGATTCTCTTATCCTGACCGATACTCTTGTCTATCAATCTAACCGTTTCGTCCATCGTCAGGGCATCAACGGGTATTCCGCAAATATGTATTCTATTCAATATTACTTGCATTTAAATAAGTGGCCATGGCATAAAACATCCATGCCTGCGACCACCGCATGTATGGAATTTTTGAAGTGAAATATTTGTTTTTCTGATAATAAAAGTACCCTTTTTTGGATTGCATATTGTTAATTGTCCATTGAAGAACTTTGTCAATAAGCGGTCTATGTTCTTTCATTTTTGACAATTTAATAACCGTGATAACCAACTGAGCTGTAGCATGAACATCAACAGGGTAAGTTGAATTATTATAGTACTTCGGAATGCCATTTGATGTGAAAAAGGTATTTACATAATACTCAAAACCTTTTTCAAGGATTGGTTGGTATTGAACGTCTCCTGTATATTTGATAAAATCTGAAATACACTCCAGATTAAAACCCGTATGAAAATTGTCTATCCATTGATGGTAAGGTAATAACCCATACCCCCATGATCCATCCTTATTCTGGTGCGAAACGCAAAAATCAATTGACTTTTTTGCATTTTGTAATAGTTTACTTTCTTTTGAATAATGGTACATCCTGGATAACAGCCTTGAGCCCAATAAACTTGCATTGTAAACTATACTTTTATCCTCAGGAGAATATGAAAAGCAAAAATTACCCTTCTCGTCCAAGGTTCTATTTAGGTCAGATAAAATAAAATCGCAGGTACTACCGGCGGTTTTAAGTAATTCTTCGTTGCCTGTAATTTCATAGGCGTCCAAAAGAGAACTGGCCACATAAACTGAAGCTACCACAGTTGGGGTATTTTTGGGTTGAAAAAAAGCTCTGGCTTGCCAGTCAAAATTGTAACCCCAGCATGATCCGGACCAGTATGGATTTTGTAGTTCAAGTAACTTATTCGAAAAGAAATGGATCCGATCCAGATATTTTTGATTAGGTGATAATTGAAAGAGCTGGCAGTATCCTGATAAAAATAAACCAAGCCCTTTTGAATTATAATCCTTCTTAACCCCTGTTATTTTTCTTAAATTAACGGGTGATCGCTTAAACCCCTGAATCCAGGCTAATCTGAAAAACCGGCTTTTATTTAAAAAAGGTATAGTATTAAAAAACGTGCTGTTTAACCCATCGAAAGGATCCCAGCCGGTAAAATCCTGCCGTTCGCAAAAAGACTCCAGTTTAAGCAAAGACTCTTTTACCATATTACATTTTCAGATTTATTTCCTGCGGAAGGCCGGTTGCCAAACTATCTATAATTTTAAACATCGTATGAGTGGTTAAACATACAGACCTGAAAGAAATTGGTGCATCTTCTCCTTTCATCAACCTTTCCAAAAATGCATTTATTTCCTGCTGATGGCCTTTTCCCGATTTTTTAATGGAATGTATCTTATTATTGGCATAAATCGTTCCATTTCTGAAATCATGAATTACACCGACTCTCCCACCATTAAAAATTTCTATATGCTCCTTTGGAAGACTTTTATCCCCGTTTGCAACATATGTCAGGTTACCGATAGACCCATTTTGAAATTTGACGGTGATAATAATATTATCATCAGGTTTTATATTGGTGTTTTCTGTGTTAATGCATTCGGCAAAAACTTTGGTTGGCTCTGAGTCTGTAAAGAATTGCATCAAATCGATAAAGTGACACATTTCTCCAATGATACGTCCTGCCCCAATTTCCGGTACCTGAGTCCAATGGTCTTTGGGAATAAATCCAGCATTGACCCGAATATTAATAACAAATGGTTCACCGGTATTGCCAAAATGATTTTTAAGTTCGACCGCCACCGGAGCAAATCTCCGGTTGAAACCTACCATTACCGGATGGCTAAATTCTTTTCTGACCTCAATGATATTTTGGAGCTGATCCTTATTAATCGCAAGTGGCTTTTCTACAAATACATTCTTGCCGGCCTTGAGTGCTGCTATGACTTCTTGTGCGTGTAAATAATGAGGGGTAGCAATAAATACAGTATTTATATCTTTTTTATTGGTTACTGACTCGATATCAGATGAGGAAAATCCGAATCCAAATTTATCTCCTACATTTTTTGAAGAGATTCCTTTCGATGTCACGACGGTATCCAATGTAGCGCCAAAAGATTTTACATGAGGTATTAAATAGCTTTGCGCAAAACTTCCTGCACCTATAAACCCTATATTCAGTTTGCCGGGTATTTGTGTTTTTAAGGAGATGGTCGATTCCATCTTCCTCTCATTTTCCGGGTATCTTAAGAGGATTCCTACATGGTGCTCCGGATTTTTTCCCAGCACAATATCATAAGCCGCTTCTGCATCTTCAATATTAAAAGTATGTGAGATTAGAGGTGTCAGGTTAATACTTTTTCTTGAAACCAATTTTAAAAAGGCCTCCATGTTTCGGTTTTCGGTCCAACGTACATATCCATAAGGATAATCGATTCCTCTTTCTTCGTAATTGATATCATACCTGCCCGGGCCGTAAGAGCAGGAAATACGCATATCAAGCTCTTTTCTATAAAAATGAGGATCTCGCGGCACATCCATTTTTACGGAACCGACAACGATGATTTTTCCTTTTTTGCGACAAAGTTCGGTCGCCAACACGATGGGGTCATTGGAAGATGTTGCCGCAGTTATTATAACGCTGTCAAATCCATATCCATTTGTGAAGTTGTCACAAGCCACATTCAGATCTGGATCGTTACGGTTCATTGCTTTAGCTCCGGTTTCCTGAGCCAATAATATAAGTTCTTCTGATAAATCCACGCCTAAGACTTCGCATCCATTGGCCAACAAAAGTTGGCAGGTCAATTGGCCTAGCAATCCAAGGCCTATTACACAAACCCGCTCACCTAAATTGGGTTCTGCTTGTCTGACGCCTTGCAAAGCTATGGCTCCGAGTGTGGTAAATGCTGCTTCTTCATAAGAAACGTTGTCTGGTATTTTAACAATAAGGTTTTGAGGGATTGATACCATTTCTGCATGTGATGCATAATCCTGACCGGCACAGGCCACCCGGTCACCAGGTTTAAACATATTATTGGTGTCCATTGAAGCATTCACAATGCCGGATGTACTGTAGCCCAACGCCTTCAAAGAATCTAACTTGGTTCTAACTTTCTGCAAAGTGGCTGATAGTCCCTCTTTTTTAATGTTTTGTAATACCTGGGCAACCAAATCAGGACGTTGTTTTGCTTTTCCCAACAAATTGGCTTTGGCCACTTTTACTGTTCCTTTCTCTGTTCCTGAACTGATTAAGGAAAATTTATTTTCTACCAATACCATGCCTTCTGATAAGGAAGGTAGCGGCACCTCATCTACATATAATTTTCCTGTTTTAAAATTCTGGATTAATTGCTTCAATTTTTTTATTTTAAGTTTACATTATTTTATATCGTGGTCAGGGTGAGAAGTTCGATGATAATTTTATGGATAGCTTACAAGAGATGATTTTTTTTGGATACTTGAATGTTTGTCAAGTTCAT
>JBIQMB010000140.1:0-7508 GCA_044463745.1 Chitinophagaceae bacterium
AGAGTCTGACAAAGTACACGCCTATATCGGGGTGAGACCCTACAATAAATACCTTGCAAAAGAAGATTGGCGCAAAAAGGCCGATGCTGATACTTACCTGAAAGGCAGGTATTGGGAAAATGAGTATTGAATGGAAAAATATCCTAATTTCAGTGCGTGAAACAAGAACAAATCAAAATGCCATGAGAAATCGACCGCGTGCAGATATTGCGCTCCTGACCTAAGCTCACTGAAACTCTCTTACTGAAACCTTTAAAACGGATTTATAAACCATTTAAATTAACATCATGTCAACTCAAAATCAAAAAAAGAAACTTCCGAAAGGATGTGTATGGGTAGCAGGTATTTTTGCTTTATTATTTATCATTATTCTATTAGCCAGCGAGGGGGCAGATAAGGCAAAAAACAATGAAAATGCATCAGCGGACCAATCGAAAAGCGAACAGCTTGCGGGAATTGATTCCAATGCTATTAAACATGAGGTTGATTCTATGTTGAAGAATTACTTAAAGAAAAGGGATGATTTTCAAAATGTCACCTTTTACACTCATAAAAGATTTGGTAAGAATTGGAATAACCGAAATACGATCCGCGTTGTGGTTCTCGACAATGGAAGCTATTATATGCAAAGTAATTTTTATGGGAAAGATTGGATTACACATACCCACGTTATTGTATTGATCGACGGAATTACCTATAACTCACCTCAGATATCTCCCTTAAGCAATAGCCATGCTACCGATAATACCGCCTATGAGGTGTGGGAAGTAAACAGCTATAACGAGACCGGAGATAATAACCTATTAGCTTACATAGCAGCGGCTAAAGACAAAGAAATAAAAATACGATTTACAGGTGGCAGCAGGACCACAGATGCAACCCTTTCCAAAGCTGATAAGGATGCAATTGCCGAAAGTTTAAAACTTGCTTTAAACCTTTCTATCCTAAATAAATTTTAAATCGAAATCCCTTCAGATGGTTTGATCCGCAAGGCCAAACGGATACATCTCCGCATGTTATCGACAGTCACATCTGGAGGGCTTTTTTTATGTCATTCTCCACATAATCCTGTTTATATCTTTTAGCCCGGCAAAGCTACATTGCCGGGTTTTTTGATCTAAATTTGTTAGTAATACAAACTAATCCTTTTAGAAATTGGCATATCATAACCGAAACCGACTGAAATATCTTGAGTATGTTGTTTCCGTCTATCTTAAAGAGAAGCAGCCGGATGTGCCTGACACCTACATTGTAAGGCATGTGTTTCCCAGGTATAAAATTTATATGAGCTATAGGAAATGGATGATGATTAAGAACATGAAGATATCTGACCTGAAGCCAGCCGAAAAAGTTCAGAGCCTGGCATAATTTACCTCCACCTGTGGAGCGGGCGCAGTAACAGGCTGGGGCATAGCCACATCATCCACTATCCGGCAGGTGTATACCAGCTCGTGCACGCGCATCCCGTCGTTTCTTACCGTACGTTTCAGGCTTTGCCTGATGAGCCTTGTATAAGGTTTGTTGGTGGGCCATCCGTGCAGCTTGCTGTGTATATCGGCCAGCAGGTCGTAAATGGCAAAGGCATTGGTGCGCTGGGTTGCCGGCGCTCTGCCGCTACTGTTGGTTAGTTTTTGGTCGGCAATCCGGATCCGGATTTGCACATCGCCAAGCTGCACCAGCTTTCCTTCGTTGGTATAGGTAGCGTTAATGCAGTCTATAATGGCTGCGGGGAACTGTACCGGAGGGTTTGGGCTGTAGTTATCAAGCTGTCCCCAATCTTCATCTACGTATTTGATGGCGGGGATGTCGGCTTTAATTCGGGTTATAATGTCGATTAATAGCTGTTTCATTATACTATGATTTTTTTACGGTTAGGCTCCCTTCCATCATGGCCTGTACGGCCTCTTTGATGTTACGGTCGCAAATACGTTCAATAGCTTTGTCAATTTCCGGATGCTCTCCCATTACCCGGCGCTCGGGTATGTGTATTTTATCGCCGACGCGCATGAGTGCAAGGCTTTTCCAGTACTCTGCTGCAGCACTTAAATCGCGGTTCCTTTTGTTGTTGCCTATTGTGCCTGATTTGTTTTTGGTTAAACCGCCGGTGGCTTTGTAATACATGGCCCAGAAGTATTTTTTCATGCGCGCGGTTACGGGTACATCTGCGCCTTCGTTGTGCACACCGGCATAATCCATACTATTGGTAATGATGATGTTCATATCGCTGGTGTGGCTCATGTAACCGTCTTGCATATCGCCACTTTGGTAAAGGAGCTTTTTGCGGCTCTTTGCCGGGCTTTTTGCCGGTGGCCAGGGATCGTTAAAAAACGCCTGTCGGCGGATGTTTTCGTGCAGCAGCTCCATTACTTTCACTTCTGTATCGGTGAGCACGTTTTGAAAGAAGGTATCGAAGTTCATAATGAAAGGAGTGTTTCGGGCGTTATGAATAAAAAATGATATGAGCGAATACTCGGAGCAGTTTAATTTAGAAGAATTAGTCAGCCAGATGATGGCTGAAATCATTCGGCTAAAAGCCGAAACTATGGTTTTACGCCATTTTGCTTATCTATCTTTTCAGCAAGGCACCGAAGTATTGCATCAAGAACAGTTTGACACTGTTTTTGATAAAGCTCTTTCGGAGGCAAAGGAGGCTTTGACTTCATCTCACGAATGGTATGAAGGTTACTGGAAACAAATTCTTGGTAATCTTGACCTGTAATTTGTTTTATTTGGGCGGGGATGTTGATGTTAACTATCATTGTTTGTTTATTTAATGGCTTTTTTTGGCTTTTCTTAAAGAATCCTATAACGACATCCGAATAATAAGGCGTAACAAAAAATCCCAGGCCAAAAAAGATCAGGATGATTAAAAGGTCTGTCATTGTTTTTTATTTAAAAAGTTTAGTAATAATGAAATATTTATAGACGTTATGAGTAAAAACTTGAATAATGATTGAACCAACTGATGATGAAATAGAAGACATCAGGAAGAATGTTTTTAAATGGATTGTGGAGGTGGAAGGGGATGATCCTGTATGGTCTTCTGCTGCTGATGAGCTACTGGCAGCGGTTCAGCGCTATTGTAGCCATCCCTGTGTATTTTATCAATATCAACTGAAAAGCCTTGAGCACTTAATGCGTCAACTCTTTGGACAAACTGCCACCGGCGCAGTGAAACACGTACCGAACCGGGTTGAGTTTTGTAAGGTATTTCTACAGTTGCTTGATCATTGTCGGAAGGGACAGATGTATGACACCCAGACAAAGGATAATTAGTCATTGTTTGTTTATTTAAAAAGTTTAGTATATTTGTATCAGAATATAAAGAACGGGCCTGCGGGTCTGCAACCAGCTTTGGCTGGTTTTCTTATTTTATGATGTACTTATTACTCTTTTTCTTTAAAAGTGCTTCCGCATACTTCATGTGTTTTTTATCCTCCAAAATAAGATACAAGTTGTCTGCCTGTTCCAATCCTGAATTAATCCGTTGTCGAACGTTTCGCTTGCTGGTACCCAAAGATTTCTCAACCTCCCAGAACTCGTTTGGCTCCTTGAGCCAAATATCAGGGTTGGATGTTTTCCTGGTATATCCAGGGAAAAGTTTTTTTCGGGCTTCTTTCTCATCTTGATGGATTTCTGGCAATAGATGCGGTGTTGCAGTTTTTGACTTTAGCTCTTGTGCGGCCATTAAGATATCGGAATGATCATCTTTTATGCCTGCGAGCCTATGGATGTACACGCCTTCCTTACTTTTTACATATTGCTTGTCAACCGGTAGCTCGTAAATCTCCCTTTTTTGCGGAATCGTAACCTTTTCTTTTGCTATTTCTTCCACCACCTTCTTTGCCTTGCATTTATCAGCCTGCCCGGCAAGTTGCACCTTTTGCATGGCCGATAGCGTATGCCATACCGCCGCCAGCTTGCCGCAATCGCCGGAAGTGTAGGGATGATCGGGCGGCATTACCTGCATTTCCTTACCAGGGTTAAAGCGGAACATTTCTGCCTTGTTTACCCCATCTTTATTCACCTGTGTAGTAGCCGCTTCGCCCTTTGCCTGGGCTTCTTCGCTATCGCTAACCGGATACTCTCCCTTGCGCACCTGCACCAGAAAGCAGTGACAGTTATATCCGTTTGGTGGCGTGTACTTATCCCAAAACGGATCATCAACCGGCAGGGTTGTAAACTCTAAAGCCCGGTGGCTGTCGCGCACGTTGGGGCCATTGTCGGTAAGGTAGCGCAGATCGTACCGCTCTTTACCCTGTTCGTACTTACTCCACTTGGCCGCTGTTTGGGCTGATTTGGTGGCAAAGTTTCTTTCGGCTCTGAGGTAATTATCGTTATAGGTTTCGTTGAGCTTTTTAGCATCTTCGGTAAAATTGTCCAGCGGCTTTATTTTTCCCTGATCATTCATCAGCTTACTACTGAGTTCTTCCATTTGCGCATGTGTTTTCATTCCGGAGAAGTAAAACACATTCTTTTGCAGAGCTTCACGCATTGCTTGCGGCACTTCGGCGGTGATGCTTTTGCTGATGGCCTGTTGCAGTGCCTTGTTGGTAGATTTGATCACCGCTTTAATGGCAGGATCTTTAAGCATTTGCGGCCTGTATTTCTTTTGACCATGCACGTAAACTGCGGCTTTTTCAAAGGCAGACTTTACCTGAGCAATGATTTGGGTAAGGCTTTCACCGGCTGCCAGCTCTGCATGGTTGTGGCCACAATCGTGCTCATACAGCATGGCCAGTGTATCGTGCAACCTGGTAAACCTTAGCGTTTGTTGCTGTTTCCGTTTTTCGCTAAGGTTTAGTCGAAAAAATTGAAGTCGGCGTTTAGCGTTTCACCAAAAGGATTCTGCTGCTGCCGGTCTCCGGTTACTTCTACACCAAACTTTTCTTTGATCCAATCATCATCTATGGATTTAAAAGGCAGTAAGCCCGTTGTGAACTTAAAAAGCTGGTCAATATCTTCAGATGCCTGAAAGGCAAAGGTTACATCTCCTTTAATAATGCCGATGTGCTGCAAAGCAGGTATAATGGTGTCGTTCCATTCCTGTTCGGCCATCATCATATCGCTTTTAACCAGCTCCCATAACAGGTTTTGCGATGCGTTTTCCTTGCTGTTGCTGCCATACTTGGTATCCTGGCCAATGACAGCACCGGATATAAGCAGGCTCATTTCGTCGCGGCAAACGCTCATCAGGTTGGCATACACATCGCCATTCGTGTCAGCTGCTTTTGCCCATTCAAAGTTTTCGGTTTCATCAATGATGAAGTAGGCGGCGGCTCCCATTTCGGCCATCATCTTTTCGGCACGGCGGAGCATATTGCCGTCTGATGTATTGGTTTTCATTACCCTGGGCGGTATGCCATAAATTTCGCAGAGCTCACTCCAGCAGCTTTGGGCAAATCTTTTAAACAGTACGTGTGGCACCGCTTTATTAAGCAGGCCTATTTCTTCATCATAAAACTCCAGTATCCAGGTGCCGTATTCGGGCATTTCTCTGTAGGGGATGGATTTCATGTCGTCAGTATAATCCGGCAAAAACAATCCTTTGCGCGGTATTACGTTTGTGCGCGGGATGACAAGCAGATCTGCCTTATCGTTCTGCATAGATATCTCTACCAGTGAGTATCCGTAATAGTATTTATCCAGCACAGCATTCATCAGCTTGCGGTACACAGGCATTTTAACCAATAGCTTCGTCTGCTCTTCGTCCACTTCACCGTTCGGTTTCTTTAAAGTGGCTTCCATGTTAAAGAGTTGGTTTTTGCGGTTCTCTATCTGGCTGGTAAGGTGAGCATCCAGCATAATCTCATTGTAGAGAAGCTGCAGAGGATAGTTTCTGGGTTCATCACCGGCCTGTGCCATTTCAAGCGCACGGTTCCAGCTCTTGATATCCTGGCGAATGCGCATGATGGATTTTTCAGTATAGGATAGTACGCGCTTTCTGGTTTCTGCAGGCGCCAGGGTTATATTTGTTTTGAAATTCATTTTAAATGCGGTTTAAATCACGAAAGGAATTGCTGTTTTTTGTTTATAAAAAATCACGTACGGATTTTGTTAGCGTTTGCGAAGTCGGCTCACCTGACTATGCTGATTGCTATCGTTTGGTTCGGGAGTTGGAGCTTGATGGGTTGATAAAGAAAAGACAGCCCTTGGGCCCTGCCGTAGCCGGTAAAAGAAGTTCCTTAAGGCGCTACGGCGCGGAAACTTCCGGCTTTCTTCAGGTTCGCTTGACATCAGCAGGGCTGCAATTGCTTCAGGATACGATTCAAAAACCACTGATTCAACAGAGATGGTCAAATCTATGGAGCTTTCTTTCAGCTCTGGCAGCACTCGTAGCTTTATTTTTCGGTCTGGCTCATTGTTGAGTTCTATCCATTCAAGGTCGCTCAGGTATTGCAGAATGCTTTTAAGTGTTTGTTCGTTTATCTGGCTATTGATATCCATTTTTAAAAAGGTTTATTCGTGATTAAATTTCCTGCGGCTGCCAAAGCGAAATGGTTCGCGGTTATCGTTGGGGTCATCGGCCAGCACCGGAAGGTCTAAGGTTATTTCTCCTTTGTTTACCTGCTTAAGCCACTCGATGGTACGATCGTACCGGTCGCGCAGGTTGTCATAAATCATATCCACGTTGCACAGGCGGCACACGTACCAGATGGCAATGCTTTTTACCATTTCCATGAGCAGCGAATTGCGGTCGGTTCCGGTTTTTGCAAATACGGCGTTCACGTCATAGTTCGGCCTGCCATCCATCCATTCTTTCTTTTGGTTGCGCCGCAGGTAGCTGGCCGCTTCGTCGGTGGCAGCGGTGATGGCCATGAAAATAATGTCGTCATCTTCTTCGGTGATCTGTTCTATCTGGTAATTATAGATCACTGATTTAAGTTCGTCTTTGGTGATAAACATCTTTTATAATTATGAATTATGAATTATGAATTAAAAATGACGTGAAATGCTTTTCCCGGCCACCCATCTGGCTTCGCTGGTGCGGTAGCGTTGATTCAGTATCCAAATGGCACCTTCTAATGCGTCCGGCGCATCATCGTGGCTTTTGCTTCCTTTTTCAAACATGAGCAGTTGCTCAATGAGCAGCCGCATACCCGGATTGTCTTTTTCCTTTTCATTAAACAGTACCAGCCCCCTTTCAAAAAGCGGCTGCATGGCTTCTATTCGGCTGAACTTATCGGGCTTCTTACGCTGATCGCCCCTGATGGGCAACTGGTGACCGAGCGAACGGCCAACGGTTTTAAACTCTTCCAATATCAAATCCTGTAGAAAATTCGCTTCCATGTAGTAAAGCGTCGGTACACGGCCATTGATGAAGCTCTCAATATCGTAATGCCAGCGCACCATGTTACTGGCACTGGTTTGGTCAACAAATGCCTTTATTAAATGGTACTCACCGGTAGGGGCTTTACCTACCAGCATGGTAGCTTTGTAGTCGGCGGTGTTGCTGTCTTTAAAAGATGGATCGGTATAGCATACCAGGGAGCGGTAAAATTTCAGGT
>JBIQMB010000141.1:0-7429 GCA_044463745.1 Chitinophagaceae bacterium
ATGCTTGGTGTTTTACTGAGCCAGATTTTAGGAATTAGCAGAATGATGCTGGCGATGGGAAGAAGAAATGACCTTCCTCCGGTTTTCAAAGCAGTTCATCCTGCTTACCGGGTACCACATTTTGGAATCATCATAACCGGAGTCATCATCATTTCACTTACTCTTACAGGGACTTTTGAATTTATTTTAAGAGCCGCAACATTTACCATCCTACTATATTATGGTATCACCAATGCTGCCGTTCACAAACAACCTAAAAAAGAACAAAGGCATGGCAAAATCGTTCCTATACTGGGATTGGCCGGCTGCTTAGCCATGTCGGTTTCTTTACCTTTTAGTGTTATTTTGATAGGAATCGGATTGCTTTTGGCAGGTTTTTTATTTAGATTTCTGTTGCATAAAATGTACGGGAAAAAAGAATAGTAGCTTTGGGGTGGTAAGGAAACGGTTTAAACCTGAACACAGCATTTCATGCATAGGGTATTGGGCGCTTAGAGCCTTCCTTCTTCCTCCTCATCCACTTAAACCCTTCGAACCACAATACTGAAACGGCCGCCACAAGAATTGCAGTAACCACTTCAACAAAATTCAAACTGCTTACCCTGAAAAAATCTGAAAACGGTTGGAAGTATAAAATCGCAAACGTCAATCCCAGCACCAATAGGGTTATGCCGGTTAGTAAAGAGTTCTTCTTTTTAAAGCTGTAGAAAATACTGTAATAAAATGAACGATTGGTGTAACTCAGAAAAATGTTGGCGAAAATCAATGTGCTGAAAACCATGGCCCGCGTTTTTTCTTCGCTGCCGCCTTGCGAAACAGTTAACTGATAAACTGCCAACACGCCGGCAGTAATCACCAGTCCCTGAACAATGCTGATGCTCAACTCTTTGAGATTCAAAAACGTTTCGGTCATGGCGCGCGGCGGTCTTTTCATAGCGTTTTCTTCCATCGGTTCGCTTTCATAAACGATAGAACAGGTGGGCCCCATCACCAGCTCCAAAAATATCACGTGCACCGGCGTAAAAATCTGTGGATAAATCCATCCCAGAAACAAGGGCAACGATACGGTAAGAATAATAGGAATATGGATGGAAATGATGTATTGAACCGCCTTTTTGATGTTTGAATAAATTCTTCTGCCAGCGGCTATTCCGGTTATCAGTTTTGCCAGGTCATCGTTTGTAATAACAAGAGCTGCTGCCGCTTTTGCAATTTCGGTTCCTTTGTGGCCCATGGCTACGCCAATATGTGCGGCCTTCAGCGCCGGCGCATCGTTCACACCATCTCCCAGCATGGCCACTACTTCATTCTTCTTCTTTAGCGCATTAACGACGGCAAGTTTGGCCTCCGGAAACATCCGTGTAAACAGGATTGTTTTTTCTGCCAAACCGGTCAATTCTTCTTCTGAATGGCTGATAATATCCTGACCGTTTACCGGCGGTGCTTCGTTCCTGATACCGGCGGCAGCAGCTATGGCAAGGGTGGTATCAGCATAATCGCCGGTGATAACCTTTACCTGTACACCGGCTTTGTAAATATCGCCGAAAACCTGCCTGATGCCTTTTTTCGGCGGGTCGAAAAAAACGGTCAGTCCCAGAAACCTGAACTTGATATCTTGTTGCTTTTCCGGAAAATCATCGCCCGAAAATTCTGCGCCGGCCACACCTAAAACGCGGTAACCTTTTTTACCGAATCCGGATACGTGTTCGCGCACCTTTTCTTTTTCTTCCGCCGTTAGCGCTGATACCTGCAAAATCGCTTCCGGTGCGCCTTTGGCAGCAATGATTCTTTCTCCCTGAGCATGGCCAAAAACGTGTGTCATCATAGGCGGCTTGCCCTCAAGCGGATATTCGTGTATCATTTGGTACGCTCTTCTCTTATCCGCATCCGTTGTTTGCTCATAGGTCTTGTGCAGGGCTTTTTCCATGGGGTCAAAGGGAATCGGCTCACTGCTCCACATGCTATAATCAATCAGCGTAGAAAGTCGTTTATCGGTAAACTCATTTTCAGAAAAAATTTTGTCGGCCTGATAGTCGTAAAGAAACTGTAACTGCATGGAATTTTCAGTTATGGTACCGGTTTTATCTGCGCATATTACGGTGGTACTGCCCAGGGTTTCCACAATGCTGCTTCGTTTAATAATGATTCCTTCCTTCATCAGCCGCCAGGCGCCCAGAGCCATGAAGGTGGTAAAGGCAACGGGTATTTCTTCCGGAAGAATGGACATGGCCAGCGTGAGTCCGTTAAGCAGGCTTCGCATGATTTCGCCGGTTTTGATATAGGTAACACCCCACACGAGAAAGAAAAAAACAACACCTACGAAAGCCATCGTTCTTACGAACTTTCCTATTTGAATTTGCAAGGGAGATTTTTCTTCCTTGATGCTTGCTAAAGATGCTCCAATCTTGCTTATGCGGGTTTCCATTCCTATCTGCTCTACCTGAAACACCGCCAGGCCCGACACCGCCAGGGTGCCGCTGAATACCCGGTTGTCCTCAGAAGTGCTGTCTTTGAATACCGAAAAAGATTCGCCGGTGAGCGCGGCTTCATTAACCGAAAAATCATTGCTGTGAACAATTTTTCCATCTGCATTAATCATCTTGCCTTCTTCGGTTACGCATAAATCGTCAACAACTATTTCATGCGTGGGTATCGTTTTGAGCTGAGCGTCTCTTATTACTTTGCTCAGCGGCTCATTCATTTTTTCTAATTCAATCAATGCTTTCCGGCTCCTATTGTCCTGATAAAACGAAATTCCCGACACCAGCACAATGGCTCCAAACATGAAAAGTGCATCGCCATAATTGCCCAGGATGATGTATAAGGCAGAAATCGCGAACAGTAAAATCAGCATGGGCTCTTTCAGGATGTTTGCAAGCATCGTGAGCGAGTTTGCTTTCCGCAATTTCTTCATCCGGTTGAAACCATACTTCTCACGCGAAGCCAGTACTTCACTTTCCGAAAGGCCTTTGAGCCGGGCGGGAATCTGATACATATTTTTACTTTTTCTTCATTAAACTATCTGCCGGATATCTTGCTTTCATGTCGTTCATTACCGATTCGGCCCAATCAATCAGCAATTGTTTTTCCTGCTGATTCAGGCGCGCATCCGCGTGCGTGACGGTATAGCTTTTCAGTGGCATTTCTCCTGATTTCATCTGTTCCACCACTTCTTCCATTTTATGGTATTTGCGGCGCAGATTGTAGGTGGCATACTCATCGAAATTAATTTCGCGTTTGCCTTCTTTTACATGATTATCCAGCCACCATGATACGGGCTGAATGTTGTCGTACCAGGGATAATGGGTGTTGTTACTGTGGCAGTCCATGCAGGATTTGTTCAGTATCACCTTTACGTTTTCCGGAACCGGAAATACATTGTCGATACTGTTGGCCTGCGTTCCGGCAGCCTTGTTTTTTGCCGGGCGAAAAAATTGGATGCCAATGAATATCGCTATTAGAGCGATGATTATTTTTTTAAGCATGATTGAAAAGTTTTGTTGTTTAAAATTATTTATTTAAATGGTTAACGCATCAATCTTCTCCCTTGTTTTTCAAAGCCATCAACATGGTATAAGCACCCGATTGAACGATTTTTTTGCCTGTAAGTTCTGCCGCATTTTCAATCGCCGTCCAGCCGTTGCCTGTACTTCCTGTCAACACTTCGGCCATTTCATATTTGTTGTTTCCGATAGCCAAAAACACATAGTGCTTGCCTTGGTAGGCAACGATGCTTTCATCAGGAAGTGCAGTGGTTTGGCTTCCTAACACATTAATGTCTGCATTCATATACAAACCCGGAATCAGCGATTCATCATACTTTTTAAAATGGGCGTGCACTTCCACAGCCCGGTCTTCCGAAAGATTTTTTCCGATTAAAATAATTTCTCCTTCATATTTTTTTGCCGGATTGCTATTGGTGTAGGCAACGATTGGTTTGCCGGTGGAAATCTTACCCAGGTCTTTTTCAAACAGCTTCAGGTGCAGATGCAAGTCGCGCGGGTCAACCAGTTCAAACATCACATCCGAAGGTGAAATATACTTTCCGGTATTTACCAAAACGCGGGTTACATAACCATCAAAGGGTGCATAAATGTAGGTGGTACGGCTGATGTTATTTAGCGATACTTTTGCCGGATTAATGTTGATGAGCCGGAGTTTTTCTTCAAGTGCTTTTTGAGACACCTGCAAGGTTTGAAATTCTGCCTTTGCCTGCTGAAAAACTTTGTCGCTGCTGGCTTTATTTTCATTCAGTTCTTTCTGCCGCAGGTGCTCTGCTTCAGCTTTTTCTAACTGCGCATTGGTGGTCAGATAATCCTGTTGCAACTGAATATATTGATTATCTTCCATCACCGCCAGCACTTCACCTTTTCTAAAGTGCATGCCAGGCAATAGTTTGGTCGATTTCAAATATCCGCCAAGAGCGGTACTTACCGACACCAGGTTTTGTGGCGGCACATCCACACTGCCATTGAGCCGGAGTGTCTGACTGATTTCTTTGTTTTGTATTTCGGTAAACGAAATGGTGAAGTTTTGTAATTGCGTCGGCGACAGTTCCAGCACATGCGTAGAATCACCGGTCACATTTTCTGCTTCGGCAGCACTGTTGTTTTTGCAGCCGAAGAGCGAAAGGATAAGCAGTGAAAAAAGAATATGTTTCATAATAATTGTTATTTGGAAATGTAGTATTGAAGGTTCGCAATGCTTTGGCCTAATTGCATTAAAGCATCGTAATAATTGCTGCGGATTTGAACCGCCTGATTCACAAGCACCACCCAATCCAGATAATCGATTTCACCGCTGCTGAACTGCTGTTGGGCGGTCGAAAAAATCTGCTCCGCTTTTTCAAGCTGGATGTTGCGGTAGTTGTTTACAATAGCAAGCAAGCCATTATACCGGCATAGAGCCGATTCATATTCGGCATGCCACCGGGCCTTTTGAAGAGCGAGATTATTTTCTGCAATCTGTATCTGTTTTTCATCTGCCCTTATCAGTGCTTTTTGAGAGCCGGTAAAAAGTGGAATGCCTATTCCTATCTGCACTGCGCTAAACCTGTTGTTATTGATATCCCGGATACTCTGGTTGAAATAACCCGCTGTGAAACCGGGCAGCAATTTGGATTTTTCCAGTGCCAGGGAAGCTTCAGCTCGCTTTATCTCCTGCACCGATAGCTGCACTTCGGGATGCGCATCGGGCGATACAGCTTTCTGAAACAGTTCAGGCGACATCAAAAGTTCTTCACTGTCAGGCTCATACCGTAAGCCTGTATTCATCAAGAGTTGCAGGGTTATTTTCTGAATTTCTATTTCGTTCAGCAAAGCGAGCAACTGAACGCGGATGTTCTCCCGCTGTACTTCTGCGGTATTTTTTTCCAGCAGATTAGACTCTCCCTTTTCAAACCGGAGTTGCGCTTTTTTAAAGAACTCCGCATAGAGTGTGTCCGATTCTTTCAGCACTCTTTCCTTTGCCCGGAGTACAAGAATGCTGTACCACGCAGACATGACTGCTCTTTTGAGTTCTGCCGATGTAAGACTTCTTTTCAGCAGAGCGGCGTTCCAGTCTTCTTCTAACAACTTCTTCTGTCGGCTATATACCGTAGGAAAAGCCATGGATTGCGAAATACCCAGTTTATTATCAATAAGATTGCTGTTTATCTTACCGGCTTCGGCAGTTAATTCTGTTTGCGGAAGATTCAGATACGATGCTTTTCGTAATGCATAATATTCGGCCATCAGTTCCGTGTTTCTTATCGAAAGGCTGTTGTTCAAAGCGGTATCTATCGCTTGTTGCAGGCTGATAGTTTGGCTGTAGGTCGGCAACGCTGCCATCAGCATAACCACCGGCAAAATCCTGCTTTTCTTAAATCTCATTTTCGGGAATTTTATCTTATCAAAAAGTATATAAAGCACAGGCAGCACAAAAAGAGTAAGGAAGGTAGCAATCAGTAAACCACCTATCACCACAGTTGCCAGTGGCCGCTGTACTTCGGCTCCTGCGCCTTTGCTCAGCGCCATGGGTAAAAAGCCCAGAGATGCTACCGATGCCGTCATTAATACCGGGCGAAGTCGGGTTCGCGAGCCTTGCAAAACGACCTTGACCAGGTTGGTTTGTCCTGCTTTTCGCACCCGGTTAAACTCTGCAACCAGCACGATGCCATTGAGAACTGCCACGCCAAAAAGCGCGATAAATCCAATGCCTGCGCTGATACTGAAAGCCATCCCTCGCAGCGCCAAAAAGAAAATACCACCAATAGCCGAAAGCGGAATAGCGCTGTAAATAAGCAGGCCCTGCTTAACGGAATGAAAGGCGAAATAAAGCAACAGGAAAATTAAAATCAGCGACACCGGTACCGCCACCAATAGGCGGCTTTTGGCATGATTCAGGTTTTCGAAAGCACCCCCGTAGGTGATGTAATAGCCCGGAGCAAAGGTCAGTCGTTTATCTACTTTATCCTGTAGTTCCTGCACAATACTTTGCACATCGCGCCCGCGCACATTAAATCCCACAATAATTCTGCGCTTGGCATCTTCACGCTGAATCTGTGCCGGCCCGTCCACAATCTGCACATCTGCCAATTGATATAGCGGCACCTGTGTTCCGCGCGGCGTAGGCACCAGTAAATTGCGGATGTCGTCCAGGTTTTCGCGTTGTTTTTTATCCAGGCGAACAACCAGGTCAAACCGTCTTTCACCTTCATAAACCTTGCCTGTGGCTTCGCCTGCAAAAGCGGTATTAACCACCCTGTTCACATCGGCGATGTTTACACCGAATTGAGACATGTTAGCGCGATTAAACTGAATCACAATTTGTGGCAACCCGGTTATAGGTTCAATATATAAATCTTCGGCACCCTTTACGGTTTTTATAATATCTCCCAATCTGGCTCCGTATTCTGCCAGACTGCCCAGGTCTTCGCCAAATATTTTGCAGACGACATCCTGCCGCGCGCCGGTCATCAGTTCATTAAAACGCATTTGAACCGGATATTGAAACCCGGTACTGATGCCCGGAACCGACTCTAACGCTACGCCCATTTTATCGGCCATTTCAGGAAATGTTTTGGCAGATGTCCACTGCTTCTTGTCTTTTAAAATCACCATCATATCGCTGGCTTCCATGGGCATCGGGTCGGTGGGCACTTCGCCGCTTCCTATTTTGGTTACTACCATCTTCACTTCAGGAAATTGGGTTTTTAAAAGATGAGCAGCCTTCTGTGTGTAATCAATGGTGGTTTGCAGGCTGCTGCCGGTAAGTACCCTTGTGTCCACGGCAAAATCACCTTCTTCAAGCGACGGAATAAATTCGCCGCCAAGGGTGCTGAAAATAAACAGAGAAAAAGCGAACAAGGCCAGCACGGTTAAAACAACCGTTTTGGGAAAGTGTAAAACCTTTTGCAGGGTTTTTTGATGCAGCTTTTCGAGTTTGCCCA
>JBIQMB010000142.1:0-7423 GCA_044463745.1 Chitinophagaceae bacterium
AGGTGGGAAAAATTTATTGATCGTAGAATCCGGGTGTAATGAGCCTTTTTTTTTATAAATCAACCCACGAATACATCCTCAACTTCTTTTTAACAATTAGAGATGTTGGCAGGTCCTTTACTTTTGCTCAACTTTGTAAACATTGAATCCGAACCGGTCGTGGTGGTGTATCCCTATCGGTTCTTCTCATTATTGTATTAAAATAAAGATGGTAAATTTTACTCGATTCTCATTAGCTAACGGGCTACGCGTGATTGTGCATGAAGACAAATCTACCCCGCTGGTGGTAGTTGATTTATTGTATGATGTAGGTGCACGCGATGAAGACCCGGAACATACCGGGTTTGCACATTTGTTTGAGCACCTGATGTTTGGCGGCAGCATTAACATTCCGGTTTATGATGAGCCACTGCAGGTAGCCGGTGGCGAAAACAATGCTTATACCACGAATGATTTTACAAATTATTATTGCAGGCTGCCGGCTGAAAACATTGAAACAGCTTTCTGGCTTGAAAGCGACAGAATGCTGTCATTGGCATTTGGCCAGCAATCGCTGAATGTGCAAAAAAAAGTGGTAAGCGAGGAATTCAAAGAGCACTATATCAACCAGCCTTACGGAGATGCATGGCACCTGCTGCGTGATCTGGCCTATAAAGTGCATCCCTACCGATGGATGACGATAGGCAAAAACCTGGGCCACATCGAAAAAGTGGAACTGGAAGAGGTACGAAACTTTTTTGCCAAACATTACACACCCACCAACGCCATACTTACTGTGGCCGGAAACATAAGCGAGCAGCGGGTTCGCGAGCTGGCTGAAGAGTGGTTTGGTGAAATTCCGCCAGGAAAAAAATACATGAGGCAATTGCCTGAAGAACCCGTTCAGACGGAAAAGCGATTTCTGGAAGTAAAGGCCAACGTGCCGCTGGACGCGTTTTATAAGTGCTGGCACGCGTATAAAAGAACAGACCCTTCCTATTTTGCTATGGACTTGATTACTGATATTATGGGCAGCGGTACCTCATCCAGATTATACCAGGTGCTGGTAAAAGAAAAGAAAATGTTCAGCAATATTTCATGCTACCACACGGGTAGTTTAGACGCCGGCCTGGTGGTGGTAGAAGGTAAACTGATAAAAGGCGTTAGGCTTGAGGATGCGGAAAAAGCAGTAGAAGAAGAATTGCACCTGCTGAAGCGTGAGCTGTTATTACCTTCGGAACTTCAGAAGGTTAAGAACCGCATTGAAAGCCTGTTAGCCTTTGAAGATGTTTCGCTCATGAACCGCGCCAATAGCCTGGCTACTTACGAACTACTGGGCGATGCCAACCTGATTAATACAGAATGGGAGAAATACAATGCAGTATCAGCAGATGATATACGAAAAGTGAGCAACCACATCTTCAGGGAGGAGAACAGCAGCACGCTTTATTACAGAAGCAATATTTAAAACCCTTATCTAAAGAATAAAAGAAAATAATGCCAGATAGACTGAATGCACCGGCTATAAAAAGTCCGGATCAATTTGAAATTAAGTTACCGGTTTGTGAACGGTTTGATTTAAAGAATGGAGCGCCGGTTTACTACATTAACGGAGGCGCCGAAGATGTGATGAAAATAGAGTGGATTTTTTCAGCCGGCAACTATTTTGAAACAAAGACCGGCATAGCTCCCGCAGTTAACAGGCTGTTGAAAGCAGGAACCTCGCGGCTTTCCTCCTTTGAGATAAGCAAACATTTTGAGTTTTATGGAGCCTTTCTTTCAGTGGGCTGCTACAACGAATGGGCTGTGGTGACACTGGAATCCTTAACCCGCCACATCAGAGAATTGTTGCCGGTGGTTTCTGAATTATTCAGAGAGTCTGTTTTTCCTGAAAAAGAGATAGAAATTTATAAGCAGAATAATAAGCAAAGGCTGGAGGTAAACCTGACCAAATGCGACTTTGTGGCCAACCGCAAGATCGCTGCCATGCTTTACGGGCAACAGCACCCCTATGGCCGTAATTCAGAAATTGCGGATATAATGGCCGTGCAACGAGAAGATTTAATGTATTTTTACAAACAGCAATACCAGACCGCCGAATGCAAAATATTTGCCGCGGGAAAATTGCCGGATGACTTTGCTGCCACGATGGATGAATACTTTGGCAGTCTGCAACTGAACCAACAAAAGGAAATAATCAAGGTTGACAGAGATCCTTCGAAAGAGAAAAAGATAAGCCTGACAATTGATGCCAATGGTGTGCAAAGTGCCATCCGCATCGGACGAGAATTTCCGAACCGCAAACATCCTGACTTTAAAAAAGCAATGGTTCTGAATGCCTTGTATGGCGGCTATTTCGGCTCAAGACTGATGTCGAACATCCGGGAAGACAAAGGTTACACCTATGGCATATACAGCTATCTTCAAAATCATATTCAATTCAGTTCATGGATTGTGACCACAGAGGCGGGCAAGGATGTGGCAGCTCCGGCTGTAGAAGAAATTTATAAGGAGATGGATTTGTTAACCAGGGAACCGGCCGCACCGGAAGAGCTTCGGCTGGTTAAAAATTATCTGATCGGGCATCAGTTGGCCGCATTGGATGGGCCGTTTAATATCATCGACCGCTGGAAAAGTCTTATTCTCAACGGGCTTGATGAAACTTATTTTCACGATACCATCCAAACGATTAAATCCGTTACTTCTGAAGAACTTCTTGAACTGGCAAGGAAGTATTTTGTAGCCGAAGAGTTTTATGAACTGGTAGTTACCTAATAAATTTTAATCTTTGGCCTTTGATATTTTCATTGAAACGGCCATTGTCAAACACACAATTTCCATTGACGAAAGTTTTTTCGATGGTGGCCGGAAAGGTGAAGTTTTGCAGTGGGCTCCAACCGCATTTGTAATAAATATTTTCAGGAGATACGGTAAACTTCTTGTTTAAATTAACGACAACCAAATCGGCAAAATAGCCTTCACGAATGTAACCACGGTTTTGGATTTGGAAACAATCAGCCACCGCATGGCTCATTTTTTCCACTATTTTTTCAAGGGTTATTTTTCCTTGTTTATGATAATGAAGCATCAGTAACAAGGGATGCTGTACAAGCGGAAGGCCGGCGTGAGCCTTTTCATAAGGCGGCTGTTTTTCAGAAAGCAAATGCGGAGCATGATCGGTAGCAATCACATCAAAATGATCATCGAGCAAGCCTTCCCAAAGCGCATCCTTGTTTTCACTTGCTTTAATAGCCGGGTTGCATTTGATCAGATAACCAAGCCGCTCATAATCGTCGGCCGTAAAGTGCAGATGATGTACACACACTTCGGAAGTAATTCTTTTTTCCTTCAATGGGATATCATTTCTGAACAGTTCCTTCTCTTTAGCCGTGGTGATATGCAAAATATGCAGGCGACTGCCGTGTTCCTTAGCCAGCGATACGGCAAAAGATGAGGAAGCAAAACAAGCCTGCTCATTGCGGATAACCGGATGGTCAGCGGGTTCTAATTCCGGTTTCCGTGCCTTCAGGTCATCATAATTTTTACGAATAATATTTTCATCTTCGCAATGGGTAGCTATCAGCAGTTCGCTACCGGCAAATATTTTGTGCAGTGTAGATTCGTTATCCACGAGCATGTTGCCCGTGCTGGAACCCATAAAAATTTTGACGCCGCAAATTTCATTTTTCAATCGGTTTGTTTTCAATACTTCCTCTGCATTTGTATTGCTTACCCCCATGTAAAAACTGTAATTAGCCAATGATGTAGCTGCTCCGATATCATACTTATCCTGCAATAGATCAATCGTGAGGGCATTGGGTATGGTGTTCGGCATTTCCATAAAAGTAGTAACACCTCCGGCTACTGCACAGCGACTTTCTGAATAAATGGTTGCTTTATGAGTAAGTCCCGGTTCGCGAAAATGAACCTGATCATCGATAACGCCGGGCAATAAGTGAAGCGACTCTCCGTTTATCTCCTGAACCCTTTCTGATGGTGATATCCGGGGGGCTATTTTTTCTATTTTTCCATTTTTTATATAAACATCACTTTGGGTAATATTATTTTCATTTACGATAGTGATGTTTTTAAAAAGAGTATTTTGCATTCGTATTGTATATTTTAAAAATCCCTTATGTTCCATATCCGAATCCTGATTTCGCTTGCTTGCATGTTTTCGTATGCCTCTGCATTTTCACAATCAACTTACCTGCCCGAAAAAAGCAAAGCTTACCCGCTTATTGACCGGCTGGAAATCAAGTATGGCAAAAATAACAATCTAAACTTTAGCACCATAAAACCATTTAGCCGAAAGGCGGCTGTGGCTGAAGTAGAACTGATTGACAGCCTCGCCAATGAGGGATTGGTTAAGTTGACAGCGGTTGACCGCTACAACATTCATTCATTTAAAATGGATAATTCGGAATGGGTTACCCCCGAAGACTCTGCTGCCTTCTTAAGTAAGCACCCGGTCTGGAACACCTTTTATAAAAATCCGGCAAACCTGCTGGAGGTAAATGTAAAAGATTTTTTTCTGGTTGTGAATCCGATATTGAACTTTCAGATTGGTGGCGGCGGAAATGATGAAAACAACCTGTTTTTAAACAAAAGAGGCCTTACCCTGCGCGGAATGATTGCCAATAAAATCGGGTTTTCGACCACCATTACCGAAAATCAGGAACGGGGCCCTCAGTTTTTCAGAAGCTATACCGGCAGCCACCGTGCTGTACCGGGGGTAGGATTTTATAAGCGATTTAAAACAACAGGTTATGATTATTTTGATGGGCGTGGATACTTCACTTTTGGGGTCACAAAATATATAGGCGTACAGTTTGGTTACGACAAAAATTTTCTGGGAAACGGTTACCGCAGTCTGTTTTTGGATGATTTCGGAAACAGTTATTTATTCCTGAAACTGAATACAAAAATCTGGAAGCTCAATTATCAGAATCTGTTTATGGAGCTCATGCCGCAATTTGTGAAGAAAGGCGACAACCTTTTAGATCGCAAATATGCAGCGATGCATCACTTAAGTATAAATGCCACCAAATGGCTGAATCTGGGCGTTTTTGAAGGAGTGGTGTTTTCACGTCGCAATCATTTTGATTTTGCCTACCTCAATCCCATCATCTTCCTCAGGCACATTGAGGGAGCACTGGGCAGCCCTGATAAAGCCAAGGCCGGTATCGACTTCAAAGCCAATGCACTCAAGAGTTTGCAGTTTTACGGACAGTTTTTGCTTGATGAATTTTTGGTTAATGAGATTTTTAAAAACAACGGATTTTGGGCTAATAAATACGGATACCAAATAGGGATGAAATACGTGGATGCCTTTACTGTGCCCAACCTCGATTTACAAATAGAAAGCAACCGGGTGAGGCCATTCACTTACACACACAATGATTCACTCACAGACTACTCGCATTACAACCTTCCGCTGGCGCATCCATTAGGTGCTAATTTTCAGGAGGTAGTAGGTGTGGTCAGGTATCAGCCTTTTAATAAATGGCATCTGGATGCCAGAGCTATTTATTATTATCAGGGAAAGGATACGCTGAATGAGAATTTTGGCTCAAACATTTTTGCTCCCTACACCACCCGAAGCAGGGATTATGGCTATCATGTGGGTGATGGAAATAAAATTAAGGTTTTCAATGCCTCTGCAACCCTGGGTTACGAGCTAAAGGAGAATCTATTGCTGGAAGGAAATATTCTCTTTAGAAAAGAAACCGGAACGGATCCGGTTACTTACTTCAATATTGGCCTGAGGCTGAATACAGCGCGCAGAGATTATAATTATTAAGCTAATGAAAAATTGAGTCGATTTAAACTTCTTCACCAAATTTAGACGACTCAAAATTTTTGATTTTGTTGTAGAGGGTCTTGCGATCTATTTTAAGAATTTCGGCAGCCTTCGTCTTATTGTTATTTACTTCTTTCAAAACCTTCATAATCGTTTCGTATTCGGCTTTAACAGCTGCGTCTTTAAGATCGAGTTCTCTAATGTCGTCTTCCTCGTTAGCATTATATCCTGTCAGATGCGACTTGGTTACTTCTTCGAATGATTGCGATTGGGTTATCTCCCACGGCAGCACACTGAGTGAAATGCGTGGTGAAGAAGTCAGTAATGCGGATCGGCGGATTACGTTTCTGAATTCACGCAGATTTCCGGGCCATGGGTAATTTTTAAACACCTCAAGTACTTCATCATCAAAGCCTTCAATATTTTTATTCAATTCTTTTTTCGTCTTTTCCAGAAAGAAATTAGCGAATAGAAGAATGTCGTCGTGCCGGTGGCGCAGCGGAGGAAGTTTGATGGAAAATTCGTTGAAGCGATGATAAAGATCCTCTCTGAATTTTCCTTTCTGATAGGCCTCCTGCAGGTTTTCATTACTGGCCACAATGATTCTTACATCCACATTGGTTTCTTTTGTTCCGCCTATCTTCTTAAATTTTCTTTCCTGAATTACCCTTAGCAAAGAAGCTTGTACATCCATGCCCAGGTTGGCTACTTCATCCAGAAATAGGGTACCGCCATTGGCCAATTCAAAATGCCCTACCTTATCAGATACCGCGCCGGTAAAAGCACCTTTTACGTGACCGAATAATTCGCTCCCTGCAAGTTCTTTCGACAATGTCCCGCAGTCCATCGCAACAAACGGAGCATTTTTACGCAAACTGTTTTCATGAATGGTTTTGGCCACCACCTCCTTGCCGGTGCCACTTTCGCCATAAAGGATGACGCTGTAATTGGTTTTAGCCACTATGGCCACTTGCTTGTAAACCTTTTGGATAACCTCAGATTCGCCGGTAAGATAGCTGTCATCAATCTCCAGCTCCGGCACAATATTTTTTCCCTCCGAGGGCTTCGAAACAGGCGCGACTTCTTCCTTCTCCGGCCTGTTATCTGCCAGTGCATTTTCGATAACATTGATCACCTCATCCGGAATCAATGGCTTGGTGATATAGTCGAAGGCGCCATGCTTGATAACATCTACAGCTATTTTAATATCAGAATACCCGGTGATAATGATAACAATGGTAGAGGGCTTTTTATCTTTTATTTTTAAAAGTACATCCTTACCGTCCTTATCGCCCAATCTAAAGTCGCATAGTACAATATCGAAATCTCCTTCACCAAATTTTGTGAGGCCTCTTGAGGCATTATGTGCAGATTCTGTAATGTATCCTTTCTTTTCAAGAAATCCGCTAAGCAGCGCGCACATGTCTAAATCATCATCGATGATTAATATTTTCTTCTTATTTTTCATGAACACTGGTTCTCTTTTGGAGCTAACAAATCTAAGATAAATTCTCTTACCTTTCTTATCAGAGTTAGCTTTGCAATATAATTATTTTTTGTTAACCATTTTCGTCATTGCAATAATAGGGTGCATTTCAAATTTTCGCATCACGCTGCCGTTCTTTTAAGTTCTTTTTTACT
>JBIQMB010000143.1:0-7413 GCA_044463745.1 Chitinophagaceae bacterium
CCTTCTTTCTTACTCGGAAACGCCATAAAAGGAACCCGGCAGGTTCCAGTGTTTATAGAAAGCACCCAATGAAGTAGAAGTGACTCCGGAGGAGTCAAATAAACTAACGCTTGCCGGTAGCGATAAACAATTTCATTTTTAAATCATCTCCTAAGAAACTCAGCATACCGATCCACAGGCTGCAATCAGTGTTAATTCACAATTGATGCAGCGTGAAAAACCCAATTCATTCTTCCATGTCAATTTTTATATATCACATGAATTTTGCTGTGGCGCTTTCCTCTACATTCTTAATACCCGAAGGAGGCCCTGCATAAACCAGCTTCCCTCCTTCATCGCCTGCACCCGGACCTAAATCTATCAGCCAGTCCGCCGCCTTCATCACATCCACATTATGCTCAATGATGAGAATGCTGTGTCCCTTTTCGATCAATGCATTAAAAGAAGAAAGTAACTTATTGATATCATGAAAATGAAGTCCGGTGGTGGGTTCATCAAAAATAAAAAGTATCCGGCCGTTTGTATTTCCCTTTCCTAAGAAGCTTGCAAGCTTAACCCGCTGAGCTTCCCCACCCGATAGCGTGCTGCTTGATTGACCCAATTTAATGTATCCGAGACCCACATCATGAAGTGGTTGTAACTTTTCTGCAACGGTTTGCCCGGTCACGCTTTCCGACTTTTTACCCACAGGTGCATTACCGAAAAAATCAATCGCTTCATCCACCGTCATCTCCAGCACATCATGGATATTTTTTTCATTAAAAGTTACATCCAATATATCCCGCTTAAACCTGGTACCGTGGCATACTTCGCAGGTAAGATGTACGTCGGCAAGAAATTGCATTTCGATGGTTTGCTCTCCCTCACCCTTGCAGGCATCGCACCGGCCGCCATCCACATTGAAGGAAAAAAAGCCGGGTGTGTATCCCCTGACTTTTGAAAGCTGCTGGCGGCTAAACAAATCACGAATTTCATCGTAAGCTTTGATGTAGGTAACCGGATTCGACCGTGCGGATTTTCCGATCGGATTCTGATCCACTAATTCTACCCGCGAAAGGTATTCTACATCGCCGCTTAGTCCTTTGTGCAGGCCGGGCTTTTCGGTTGATTGCCCTTTCAAACGCTGTAATGCCGAATACAGAACCTGTTTGACGAGGGTTGTTTTTCCACTGCCACTCACACCTGTTACTACGGCCAAAACATTGAGCGGAAAAACAACATCAATATTCTTCAGATTATTTTGTCTCGCACCTTCCACTTTTATAGAACGGTTCCATTTTCGCAAAACGTCTGGTTTATCCACACTCAATTTGCCTGATAGATATTTTCCGGTCAGGCTACGCGGATTTTTGGTAATTTCTTCGGCTGTTCCCTCTGCTATAACCTCACCACCCAGATAGCTGGCCAGCGGTCCCATGTCTATAATGTGATCTGCGCTTCGCATAATCATTTCATCGTGCTCAACCACCACCAGCGTATTACCCAGCCTTTGAAGGCTGCGAAGTACCTTGATCAGGTTTTCAGTGTCGCGCGGATGAAGTCCGATCGAAGGCTCATCCAGGATGTATAATGAATCGCTGAGGTTGCTGCCCAGATTGCGGGTTAACTGAATCCGCTGGCTTTCACCACCACTCAGCGTGTTAGCTACACGATTAAGCGTGAGATATCCGAGCCCTACATCGCAGAGCATTTGAAGGCGGTTTTTCACCTCATAAAGAATGCGCGCACCAACCTTTTGATCAAATTCAGAAAGCTCGAGATCCTGAAACCACTGTTTCAGGTATTTAACCGGCATCTCACTCAGCTCGCCTATATGTCTGCCGCCAATTTTTACGTATAAAGCCTCCTTGCGCAAGCGATAACCCTTACATTCCGTGCATTTGGTTCGCCCACGATACCGGCTCAGTAAAACCCGGTATTGTATTTTATAAAGATTGCGGTTTACTTCTTCAAAAAACTCATCCAGCCCATCAAACCACTGATTTCCTGTCCACAGCAGGTCGTATTCAGCCTGCGAAAGGTCCATGATTGGAGTATGAATGGGGAAGTCGAAATGATGGGCTACGGCCACAAGCCTTTCTTTCCATTTACCCAACTTATCTCCCTTCCAGGGTGCGATTGCATTGTCAAAAACACTGAGCGTTTTATCCGGGATTACCAGATCGGGATCTATGCCCAGAATCTGTGAAAACCCTTCGCATACCGGGCATGCACCATAAGGGTTATTAAAAGAAAACAGGTTAGGAACCGGCTCTTCAAATTTTATCCCATCCAGTTCAAATTTGTTTGAAAAATGCTCCTCAGTATCTTCATCAATGAAAAGAACCAGATCGCCCATACCCTCAAAAAAAGCGGTATTGAGCGAATCGGAAATCCGATGTACTTCATCTTCATCAAATTCCTTGGTTTTAAACCGGTCTATCAGAACATAGATCTTCCGGTGATTCACCCATTCTTCCAGATCGGCTCTTTCCAGCAGATCTTCTATATGAAACAGCTCCTTATCTGCAACCAGTCGGGTAAATCCCTTCTGCAATAGTATATCCAACTCTTCCGCAGCATTTCGGTTGTACAAGGTCTTAAAGGGAATAACCAATTGAACCTTTTCGCCTGCTGGCCTTAGTTGGATATATCGCATTACGTCAGCTACATCCTGCTTGATCACCTGCCTGCCACTCACCGGAGAAATCGTCTTACCAATACGGGCAAATAATAGCCGCAGATAGTCGTAAATTTCAGTAAGGCTACCCACCGTGGATCGTGGCGTACGTGAAATTACTTTTTGTTCAATCGCGATAGCCGGACATAAGTTTTTAATATAATCCACATCGGGTTTTGTCATTCGGGCTACAAACTGCCGGGCATAGGCGCTCAGGCTTTCGGCATACCTTCTCTGGCCTTCTGCAAAAAGAGTGTCAATAGTAAGGGATGACTTTCCCGATCCGGATACACCGGTAACCACGGTGAACTTATTTCGCGGGATGGAGATATTAATATTTTTAAGATTATGAAGCCGCGCGCCTTTTATGAAAATGTCATTGTTATGGGCAACTGCCGGTACACCATTACTTTTTTTGGGGATTGTTTTTGTATTCATTATAGATATGCAAATTTAGCCAATGTTAAGCTCATGGTAGCAAGCGGAATTGTATGATTTAAGATTTCTTAAAAAATATTTTTAAAAAAGTTTGGATGTATAAATATTTTTATTCACCTTAGCTGTCCCAATTTTCTGAAAGCAACGAAAAGCCCGTTTACCCTTAACTGTTTTTCCCCTTTCATTTAATTGGCTTACACAAAATCCTAAACCTAAAACTAAAAGTTTATGAAAACCGTACAAACTACGGATCAAGACTTGATCCGTGAGTATCTGAAAGGAGACTCAGAAGCCCTATCCACTCTGATTGAACGTCACAAAGACAAAATTTTCACTTCCATCCTGATTTTGGTAAAAGACAAGTACCTGGCCGAAGATTTGTTTCAGGATACCTGTATCAAGATTATTGATACACTGCACTCAAACAAATACCAGGAAGAAGGCAAGTTTTTACCCTGGGCTATCCGGGTAGCGCGTAATTTATGTGTAGATCACTTTAGAAAAGTGAACCGCAGGCCCAAGATTAAAACGAGTGATGACAGGGATATTTTTGAAGTTCTCAATTTCTCCGAGCCAGGTGTTGATGAGCGAATGATGCAAAGCCAAAGCAATTCGAGAGTATGCAAAATGCTCGACTTGCTGCCGCAGGATCAAAAAGAAGTTATCATTATGCGCCACTTTGCCGATCTTAGTTTTAAAGAAATAGCAACCATTACAGATTGCAGCATAAATACAGCACTGGGACGCATGCGTTACGGGCTGATTAATCTGAGAAAAATTATGACCGAAAGGCAAATTGCGCTTTAGTTTTATTGATGATTAATTGAATAAATGAAAAGGCTCCGGTATTATATCGGGGTCTTTTTATTTTGAGTCGGTTTATAGACGCGGGACATCGATCCTTTCCCACACATCTTTCTTTTCGAAAATTTAATCAATCAGCCCTAAGATATGAAAAGTGGATTTTCGACATGTTAATCCATTAGATTTCCAATAACCTATAAATTCATTTTTGCAGTAAGTTGTTATCCCATGCTATTTACTGCCATCGGCTTGATCATTTCGACAGACTACCCCGTCCGAAATAAAGTCTATTCACCTATATTTGCAGACCTTCAAAGTCACATTTATGGTATCAATTTCTCCTTTCAAGGCGTTAAGACCTGCTGCCCAATATGCGCGTGAGATAGCCAGCAGGCCTTATGATGTGTTGAGTGTTAAAGAGGCAAAGTCGGAGGCCGAGGGCAAACCCAACAGCTTTTTGCACATTACCCGCAGCGAAATAGACCTTCCTGTGGATACAGACGTGCATAGCCAGATCGTTTACGACAAAGCCAGAGAAAATCTGGAAGCATTTATTAGCCGGGAAGTATTATTTAGTGAACAAAAACCTTGTTACTATGTTTATGAATTGGTGATGGATGGCAGAACCCAAACAGGGCTTGTATGCTGCAGTTCGGTTGAGGATTATGAAAGAGATTTGATTAAAAAACATGAGTTTACCCGTCCGGAAAAAGAGCAGGATCGGATTAATCATATTTACACCACCAAGGCACAAACCGGAAATGTTTTTCTGGCATACAGAGATGTGGAGGAAGTCAATAAGATAATAGAAAACTGGAAGAGTATTAAATCGCCGGTGTACGGTTTTACCACAGAAGATGAGATTTCACATTCAGTCTGGATCATCAATGATGAAAAACTCATCGACCGGATAACAGAAGTTTTTAAAGAAGATGTTCCCTGTACTTATATAGCTGATGGGCATCATAGGGTTGCATCGGCGGCTAAGGTTAAGTATATGCTGCCTGATTATGAAGAATCCGGACATTTCCTTTGTACATTGTTTCCGGCAAGTGAATTAAAAATTCTGGATTACAATCGGGTGATAAATGATTTGAACAATCAGCGTCTTGAGGAGCTTTTAGAAAAACTGAAAGAGAACTTTTCTGTATCCAAAGTAGCGGGAATGTATAAGCCCGAAAAGCCGCATCACTTCGGAATGTATGTTGGCGGAGATTGGTACGAGCTGGTTGCTAACGAAGGCAGTTACGCTACAGACCCGGTTAATATACTGGATGTGTCGATTTTGCAAAACAATGTTCTGGAGCCATTTTTTGGCATTGTGGATCAACGAACCGATCCGCGTATTGATTTTGTAGGTGGTATCCGTGGCATGAAGGAATTGGAAAAACTGGTAGATGAGGGAGAGGCAGCCATTGCATTTTCTATCTATCCGGTTACCATAGAGCAATTGTTTGACATTGCCGACAGCGGCAATGTGATGCCGCCCAAGAGTACCTGGTTCGAACCCAAGCTCAGAGACGGGTTACTCACCCATTTGATAGATGAGTAGCGGCAGGATCAGGCAAGACCTAACAGGTTTTTGGGAAACCTGTTAGGTCTGAAACCCTTCTCATTAAGGCCTTTTCCTAAGCACCTTTTCCAAATCGCGCATATCCTTTTTTGTAGGTCTTCCCTGTTTGCTTTTCCGTTTTCCGGTGTAGAAAACGAAGGCAGACGATTGCTTTTCTTTTTCGGTGTCCTCCGGAGTTTCATCAAGGTAGTAGTTTAATGAAGTTTGGTAATCGACCCGCTTATCCAAAAGGCCGGTAACCCTGATGATCCATTTTTTTGCTTCGGTTTTAATCTCATACTGATCTCCAATCAAAACCTTTCTGGATGGCTTTACTGCATTTCCGTTATGCTTAACTTTCCCTTTCTGACACGCTTCAGCAGCCAGGTTTCTGGTTTTGAAAATGCGTATACTCCACAAGTATTTATCTATACGAAGGTTTTCGGATTCCATTATTGCAATTTAACCATTTCCTCAAAATTCCTTAGTCCATCTCTTAAAGATCGGATCTGAAAACGGGTTTCATATATCGAATAGCCGGTTTCGTACAACGTTTTTTATAAAAAATTTTGTCGAGGATAGGTTTGTGGTTCATAAGAAATAATTAAACCATAAATCATGAAAACTTTTATTTTATCCCTCAGCCTGATGCTTTGTGTTTCGCTACAGGCGCAGATTTCAGGAAAAGTGCTTGATACCGCCGGCAAGCCTTTGGCCGGAGCAACACTCAGCCTTCTTCATGCAAAAGATTCGTCACAGGCAAAGTTAGCCATATCCGGCCCGGACGGCTCATGGTCGTTTTTACCGGAAACGCAAGGAAGGTATTTGGTTAAGGCTTCCTTTACCGGATACGAACCGGCATTCTCCCAACCTATAGAATGGTTCGGAGAAGCAAATCATACAAAAACTTTTTCACTTCAACCCCTGGCAACTCAATTGGCAACGGCGGTTATTGATGCCAGAAAGCCGTTGATTGATGTAAAGCAGGATAAGGTAGTGGTGAATGTGGAAGGAACACTGTTATCCACCGGAACGGATGCGCTGGATCTGCTGCGTAAATTACCCGGCGTATTTATCGATAAAGATGATCAGATAAATATGAATGGTAAAAATGGTGTACAGGTTTTTATTGACGGAAAACCATCTCCATTAAAAGGTAAGGATCTCGCTAATTTTCTCCGGTCTCTCCAGTCTTCACAGGTTTCAAACATTGAACTGATTACCAATCCCTCGGCAAAATACGAGGCAGCCGGCAATGCCGGAATCATCAATATCAGATTGAAAAAGAACATGTCGCTCGGGCTTAATGGGTCTGTTAATGCAGGTTACAGAATCGGGAAGTATGGAAAATTCAACAGCGGGTTTTCGCTCAATTATCGGAATAAGCGAGTAAATATTTTTGGTAATTATGACTTCGATAAAGATAAAAATGAAAATCAGCTAATGATCCAACGGTTTTTAAAAGACAGTATCTTTCTGACTCCCTCTGTCACGACAACCGAAAACAATCGGCATAATTTTAAAACAGGCGTGGATGTTTTTATTAACAAACAAAACATCATAGGCGCAATGGTAAACGGAAACCTGGCTGATGGCTTGTTTCAAAGTACCGGCACCACATCCATTGAAAAAGAATCTGTAAAAAATCAGTCAACCACATTAAATAGAAGTAATACAGATCGGGATAACTTATCCTATAATCTGAACTATCAGTTTAGCGGTGCTACCGGTAAAAGCCTGGCCGTCAATGCTGACTTTGCCGAATATCATTCAAAAGGCGTTCAATCGCAAAAAACAACCGCAGGTCCTGATGTAAACCCCTACACACGTATGTTTGAAATTCATTCTCCTTCGGATATTTTCATTACCTCGGGTAAAGCCGACTGGGAACAAAATCTGGCAAAGGGCAGGTTAAGTGCAGGAATAAAGTCTTCATTCGTACACAGTGATAATGATTTCA
>JBIQMB010000144.1:0-7366 GCA_044463745.1 Chitinophagaceae bacterium
AAGTATGCTTCTGACAAAATCATCGTGTGAGGGGATCCTGCTGTCCATAGATGTAAAAATAAGCTTTTAAGGTGATTGCTGTATTAGCCAGATAAATATAGATTTTAGATCAGAAGAATCGCGCTAACAGAAAAGACCTTTAAAGACAAGTATATTTCTTCTTTCTATACCACACGGAATTTATGAATGTACTTTTTTAAAGTTGCCTCATCCTTTCCCCAATTTTATTGCGGTATATTTACAAGCAATTTTTTATCACCTATTCTGAAAATTAATTGATGATGAATATTCCGGATTTGATCAGGTTCCGCCCTCCTGAATGGAGCTACAACGCAAATATATATGAGGTAAATCTTAGGCAGTACACAAAGGAGGGGACTTTTCGTGCGTTCTCAGAGGAGCTTTCCCGGTTGGCAGATATGGGCGTTAAAATTTTATGGTTTATGCCTATTACCCCCATTAGTGTAAAAGGCAGGTTGGGTACGCTTGGAAGTTATTATGCGGCCAAAGATTATACATCTACCAACCCTGAATTTGGTACGCTTGAAGATTTTAAGAATCTGATAAATGAAGCTCATCTGAAGGATTTTAAGGTAATTCTTGATTTTGTAGCGAACCATACAGGAAACGATCATCACTGGATTAACGATCATCCGGATTATTACCGGCATAATGCTGCGGGCGATATCATGCACCCACCGGGTTGGGAGGATGTGGCTCAATTGAATTTTGATAATAAAGAAGTTTGGAATGCACTAATTGATGCTATGGAATTTTGGGTTCGCGAATGCGATATTGACGGATTCAGATGCGATATGGCTCATCTTGTGCCTCTGCAATTATGGATTAATGCCAGAACCAGATTAGATGCAATAAAAAAAGATATGTTTTGGCTCGCTGAGTGCGAAGTTCCGGCATATCATCAGGCATTTGACGCTACTTATACTTGGCGCTGGATGCATGCTTCAGAACATTATTATCAAAGAAAACTGACACTTAATGAATTGAAGCTGATTTTGTTTACGACTGCACTTGAATTTCCTTGCGGAGCATTCAGGACTTATTTTACATCTAATCATGACGAGAATAGCTGGAACGGTACTGAATATGAAAAATATGGCGAAGCTGCCCATCTTTTTGCGGTGTTTAGCTTCACCTGGGATGGAATTCCAATGCTTTATTCCGGGCAGGAAATGCCCAACAACAAGCGATTAAAGTTTTTTGATAAGGATCCAATAAAATGGACAGGCGAGTATGAACTTCACGATTTTTACAAGAAGCTGATGAGCGTTAAAAAAAATAATCCGGCTCTGCTCAGCGGTGGTAAAACCTATACAAAATTGATGGGCATGCCCCATGAAGAACGAGTCTTTTCGTATTTACGAACTTCAATGAATGGAGATGAGGTGCTGACGGCCCTTAATCTGTCGGCCGATAATCTGTACTTTCATTTGCAAGGACTATCGGGCGCTTTCAGAGATGTCTTTACCGGTGCTACGGTGAGATTGACAGGTGATGATTGGCTACCTTTACCTCCGTGGGGATATCTGGTTTATGAAAGAATAAGACTAAATTTAAAATAACGGATTATGACAGAATATGAGAGTAAATTAAATGAACAGGATCTTCGCTTTCTGGATGTTTGTTTATCCCTGGCAGAAGAAGCACTTAAGGCAGGAGATAGTCCTTTTGGTTCGGTCTTAGTGGATAAAGAGGGAAAAATACTGGCAAAGGCAAGAAATAGAGTGAATGAACTTAATGCACTTGCACATCCGGAATTTGAATTGGCGGCCTGGGCTCTGGATAACCTTGGTGCTAACGAACGGCAGCAAGCGACGATGTACACAAGTGGAGAACATTGCCCGATGTGTGCTGCAGCACATGGCCAGGCAGGCATCGGTACGGTAGTTTATCTGGCTTCATCAGCACAATACCAGCAATGGCGTAGCCAAATGGATGCTCCGGAATCGCCCATTAACTTTTATCCTATTGAAAAGATCGTAAAAAACATAAGAGTGAAAGGACCTGCTTCCGGAGAGTTGATTGAAAAAATAAAGGAATTACATCTTCAATATTTCCGTCTGCAGAGCAGAAAGTGATGTCCGGAACCTAGACCCAAAAATACCATCAAAAATCAATACAAGTTAACCTCTTCCTTATCCCATTCCACTTTTACCTTTTGCGCGAGCATTGAGTCAATCGATTTTCCGCAATAATCGGGCTGAATAGGCACTTCACGGCTATAGCGCCTGTCGATCAATACGCACAATTCTATTTTCTTTGGTCGGCCGAATGACAAAAGTGCGTCCATACCGGCTCGGATTGTGCGTCCGGTAAAGAGCACATCATCTATCAACACCACATCTTTATCTTCTAATGAAAATAAAATGTCCGTCTGGTTAGGTTTGTGCAACTCTTTTCTTACATCATCGCGATAAAAAGTAATATCCAGTCTGCCATAATTAATTTTAGTGGCAGGCAAAATATTTTGCAATACCGGAACGATTTTATCTGAAAGAAATACACCCCTTGGCTGGATACCAACGATGTAGATTGCATCCTTGTCAAAATAATTCTCTGCAATCTGACAGGCGAGCCTTTCGATTGTAATCTGAAGTTGTTCTTTGCTTAAAATGGTTGTCATTCCCGTAAAGTTTTAACCATTATGGTTCCAACAGAAAGGGGTAACGATAATCAACAGGTGGATTAAAGGTCTCCTTAATGGTTCGTGCACTCAGCCAGCGATAAAGGTTTAAAATACTTCCTGCTTTATCATTAGTACCGCTTCCTCTGGCACCCCCAAAAGGCTGTTGTCCTACAACAGCACCGGTGGGTTTGTCATTTATATAGAAATTTCCTGCATTATGCATGAGCTTACGCGTTGCCAGTTCTACCGCAAAGCGGTCCTGGGCAAACACAGCTCCCGTCAAAGCATAAGGTGAAGTTTCATTTAACAATTCCAGTGTCTTTTCAAACTCATTTTCTTTATAGACATAGATGGTTAACACGGGGCCAAAGAGTTCTTCACACATCGTGGCATATTTCGGATCGGTAGTTTCTATCACGGTCGGTTCAATGAAATAACCTTCTGATTTATCACATTTGCCACCAACAAGGATACTTGCCTTTTTCGATCTTCTGGCAGAATCAATATATTTCTTCAGTTTGTCAAAACTCTTTTCATCAATCACCGCATTAACGAAATTGGAGAAGTCTTCCACCGTACCCATTTTCATGGTCTTAATCTCACTAACCAGTTTGTTTTTGATTTCTTTGGCCAGGTTGGATGGGAGATAAGCGCGACTGGCTGCCGAACATTTCTGACCCTGGTATTCGAAAGCTCCACGGCAAAGCGCTGCTACCACCTCATCTACGTTTGCGCTTTTATGAACCATTACAAAATCCTTACCACCAGTTTCACCTACGATGCGTGGGTATGATCTGTAATTCTGGCGGTTGGCACCAATTTGCTTCCACATGCTGTCGAAGGTGCCCGTGCTTCCGGTGAAATGAATACCTGCGAATTCAGGATGATTGAAAACAGTATTCCCAAAGGTGGGGCCATCCGTATATACCAGATTTATAACACCGTCGGGCAATCCTGCTTCTTTCAATATTTTCATAAACAATTGTGCGCTATAAACCTGTGTATGTGCACATTTCCATACCACCACATTTCCGCACATGGCAGGTGCTGTGGGTAAGTTTCCGCCAATGGAGGTAAAGTTAAAGGGGGTAATAGCTGCTACAAATCCTTCCAGAGGCCTGTATTCCATTCTGTTTTTCATTCCCGGTCCGCTGATGGGTTGGTCGGAGTAAATTTGGTTGAGAAAATGAACGTTGAATTTTAAAAAATCTATCAATTCACAAACAGCATCAATTTCGGACTGAAAAGGATTTTTACTTTGCCCTAACATGGTAGCAGCGTTGGAAACAAATCTGTATTTGGTAGCCAATAGGTCAGCCGCTTTCAGAAAAATATGTGACCGGTTTTCCCAACTCATATTCTCCCACGAAGCTTTAGCTGCTAAAGCGGCATTAATGGCATCTTTGACGTGGGTAGCATTTCCTGAGTGGTACTGCCCAAGCAGATAACCGGTCTCGTGTGGAGGGCGTATGTCTTTCATCACTCCCGTACGAACTTCCTTAGCGCCAATGTACATCGGCACATCCACCTTTTTATTTTTGAGTTCTTTGAGCGCCTGCTTCAATGCGTCCCTTTCAGGCGTACCCGGCGCATAAGATAAAACCGGCTCATTTGCCGGTAGGGGAAAAGAAAAATTTCCAAAATGCATGATCAATTTATTTTGCCGCCCGGAAATACGAGTGAATTCGTATCCAAACGATTTTTAAGAATTATTTTTTCATATACATCACATCCTTAACCAGATTGACCGTACGCTCAACGCTTGGTAGATAAGCCTTTACAAGGTTTGGAGCATAGTGCATCGGTGCATCTGCCGAAGTGATTCTTTTGATAGGAGCATCCAGATAGTCAAACCCTTCTTTTTGAATACGATATGAAATTTCGGAAGAAATGGATGCAAATGGCCAAGCTTCTTCTACAATAACCAGGCGGTTTGTCTTCTTAACCGACTCCAGAATGGTTTTCCAGTCCATCGGGCGGATAGTGCGCAGATCAATTACTTCTGCACTTACATCATCCTTGGCCAGCTCCTCGGCTGCTTCCAGAGCCACTTTCATCATCTTATTGAAGCTAACGATCGTGACGTCTGTGCCTTCACGGGCTATCCTGGCTTCGCCCAGAGGGATTAGGTATTCTTCTTCAGGTATTTCACCTTTATCGCCATACATGACCTCACTTTCCATGAAGATTACCGGATTATCGTCGCGGATAGCACTCTTCAATAAACCTTTTGCATCGTATGGGTTGCTCACTGAAACCACCTTCAGACCGGGTATGTTTGCGTAAAGTGATTCGTAGGCTGTGGAATGCTGCGCACCTAACTGGCCGGCACTTCCATTCGGTCCGCGAAATACGATGGGACAGTGAATCTGACCGCCGCTCATGGCCAGCATTTTAGATGCTGTATTGAGTATTTGATCTAAAGCCAGATTGGCAAAATTCCAGGTCATAAATTCGACGATCGGACGCAATCCGTTTTGGGCTGCTCCAACCCCTATAGATGCAAAGCCAAGCTCAGCAATAGGAGTATCGATAATTCTTTTGGGGCCAAACTCATCGAGCATACCCTGGCTCACTTTATATGCACCGTTATATTCGGCCACTTCTTCACCCATCAAGATGATATTCTTATCCCTCCTCATTTCCTCTTGCATTGCTTCGCGCAATGCTTCTCTGAATGCAACTGTCTTCATTAAATTATTTTAATCAGTATAAAAATCAGTGTAAAGCCATTTTAGGCTGTGCAAAGTTACCGTAACTACAGTAAATTATCAAACCAAATAGAAGTGCATCTCTCAAATAATATGTGAATTAAATTAATCCGGGTTTAAACGGTTTTTTAGATTATCCAATGGGTTAAGCATGCGCCGGTTTATGTATTAATAAATGAAAGGTGATTTGAAGACCGTTTTTATCTGTTTACATGAACCATTGACTTATCTTATCAAAATGAATAGGTTACCTTAAAGCGTATTTTGTGCACGGATTTGCTATTGGGTTAAATAACTGGTCGATAAAAAGTTTCCATTCATCGTCAAAAAAGAAAGTTTTGAATAAAAGACCAGAAGCTCCTATTAATGGTTTCTATATTTGTATTCAGAAAGAGCGGCCTACGTTTCTAACCAGAGAAAACACCAGATATCCGCGAAAAGCCAAAGATAACAATCCAATTCTGGTAGAAAAACCGAAAAACCAATTTTTAAGTGAAAACCGCCAGATCCAAAATGCCTGTAAAGAACCTATCCATACCTGATGAATCCAGTGGGTTTAAAAACTCTTTGTTCTGAAATCGAACCCCGAGAGAATGAAAAATTTCCAAGAAGAATGCTCCTTAGGGGGCATTTTTCTTTGTGGCTACGCGACAAATAATTGACGTGGAAAGGGTACTCAGATATGCGTAAGGGGCTGTAGAATTTGTGATTCTTTTCGTCAGCCAAATAACAACTTTATGCTTTCGAGCATTAGAATAGTAATGTCATATTCATCAACAGGCAAATGATTTAGAGATGTTTCCCGGACTCGATTTGACAGCGTAAAATCAGCACTCCTTCAATCCTAACGGAACAAAAACGGCCAGTCCACCATCGGCAGTTTCTTTGTATTTGGTGTTCATGTCCCGGGCTGTTTCCCACATGGTTTGTACCACATTGTCAAGGCTAACTTTGGCAAAATCGGGTGAACTTTGGAGGGCGAGTTGACTGGCAGTGATGGCCTTAATTGCCCCCATTGTGTTTCGTTCAATGCAAGGAATCTGAACTAATCCTCCAATTGGGTCGCAGGTCATGCCCAGATGGTGTTCCATTGAAATTTCGGCTGCCATGAGTGCCTGCCGTTGGCTTCCGCCCAACCGCTCTGTAAGTGCCGCAGCAGCCATAGATGAAGACACGCCGATCTCGGCCTGACAGCCGCCCATAGCGGCAGAAATGGTTGCCCCTTTCTTGTAGATACTACCAATTTCGGAGGCCGTCATCAAAAAGTGAATGATTTCATCGTCCCTCATCGCATCATGAAAAACAGTGTAGTATGCGAGTACAGCGGGGATCACCCCGGCGGCCCCATTGGTAGGCGCGGTTACCACCCTGCCAAATGAAGCATTTACCTCATTTACTGCAAGTGCGAAGCAACTTACCCAGTCCAGGATATACGAAAAATCGTTTCCGCCTTTTCGGATGCATTCTATCCATTCATCAAAACCGGAATATTGCTGATCTTTAAGTAATTTTTTATTCAGCGCAAACGCCCTTCTTTTTACCTGAAGTCCTCCGGGCAGAATACCCTTGGTATGGCACCCGGCATAGAGGCATTCTTTCATTACTTCCCAGATAGCCAGAAGATCCTGATTGGTTTGATCTTCAGACCTCCACGCATTTTCGTTTTCCTGCACTACTTCGCTGATTGATAATCCTGTTTTCATACACCAATGTAGCAGATCGCCTGCATTGGTTATAGGAAATGGAAGTGAAATGTCTGATCCTTCATCAATCTCTTCATGTTCCTGTTTTACAAAGCCACCACCAATAGAATAATAAGTTTCCTGAACTTGATTTCCGCTTGAGAGCGTTGCCAAAAATGTCAGTGCATTGGGATGAAAAGGTAAACTCTCTCTCATGAGAAATTCAATATCCTTATCGGGGTCGAAATCCAGGTATTTCTTTCCAGCAAGATTTATTTTCTTTTCAGATCGGATCTCCAAGATTTTGGTATCAATCAGGTCCACGT
>JBIQMB010000145.1:0-7294 GCA_044463745.1 Chitinophagaceae bacterium
TCAGTGATTCGTCATAATATTTAAAAGCGATTTTCCAGGGCACCATGCTGTAGCAATTGATCCGGTCATTGATGCCACAGCTCATCACAAATTCCACATACTTATCAAACAGGCTGTAATCATATTTCCAGGTTCCATCCTTCTTCCTGGTCCACTGAATCAGGCTCGGATAGCCATCGTAGGTCTGATGATTCCATGGTTCATCTACGATGCTTGCGGTAATTATTTTTTGTCCCGCTGCTGCCAGCATGGTATAATATTTACTCATCTGGTCAAAGTGTTGATCACTCCAGAGGGGTACATTATGAACACGCGCCACCGCGGCAGGATGCTGCCAATAATCCAAACGGAAAGACCAATCAGCCGGGGATGGAAGCACCCGATCCAGTACTTTCAGATTGATCTTAAACTCCTGCTTTTTATCTGCATTAATAGTAACGGTACCCTTATAGTTGCCGGCTACCGCATTTGCCGGAATCACAATGGTAATCCAAATAGGTTGTGTGGTATTGGGTGCCACATCTATGCTGCGAATATCTGTATCAATGATATCTGCAACCATTGAGGAATCAAAATCAACGGACTTGCGATATCCACAGCCGTCTCTGAATTCATCGGTCATTACATAGTCCACAAATCCGGTGGAAATGTTTTCTTTCCCAATTTTGTTTCCGCGGTTATCCTCCAAATCACTTACTGAAACTGAAATATTTTTCAACGGCTTCTTCGTATAAACAACCATCTGGGTGTGCACTTTCTCATTCTTCCAGCCGGTGGCATTCCATGCTTTTTGGGGTGTTGCTGATGGAGGTATATCCTGCTGATAACGAACTCCTGAAGAAGCAAAACCCGCAACCACCTCAGCAGACACCTTTGACCAGCGACTCTTCATTTCCTTATCCGACAACCTCACCGGCTTTTGTAAATCAAGGCTCACATCCTGGCTTTGGCCGAACTGCAGACCGGAAAGAAAAACAATAATAATCAGGACAATCTTTTTCAAGTTATACAGAATTTTAGAGTGTTATTAATTTAAATTATAACCACATGAAAGAATCAAAATAACGGCTGTTAGGCAACTCCACTTTCGGCAAATTTCTTCACGATTGCTCTGCATTCAAATATAGATTCTTTTTTAAAAACCGGAGTCCTCGAACCCATCATTGTGCCTGCCTGCGTCTCTCCAGTTCTTCGCCAATTTCCTTTACCCTGCTTTCGCTCAATGGATAAAAGTACATACCAATAAAGGCTAGTACACAACATGCGGCGGGTAAGAGACTAATCATTAACCGCTGACCGAAGATCGTTTCTGTTGTTTGCTGTGCAAGCTCAGGATTATACTTAAACATAAATAAAACCCATCCGGTTAACGCCGAACCGAATGCCCAGCCGAGCTTTTGCGACATAGAGGAAGAAGAAAAAATCAATCCGGATGTACGACGATTGGTCTTCAGTTCATGATAATCCACTATATCCGAAAACATACTCCAGAGTAAGGGCAACACATATCCGGCGCAAACAGAAATAATGGTTTGCATAAATAAAATCCATCCGATTTGATTAGGGATAAAGAAAAAGAACACACTGAAAATGGCGGCCAATGCAACGGCAATCATGTAAGTTCTCTTTTTTCCGTACTTGCCCGATAGTGTGGGTGCCAAAATCACTCCAACCAGATTCGCCGCCTGCCCTACCAGAAAATAAATGGTCGTCATATCCCATCCGGTCACGGCCATCCTGTAATCCACTTTTACATAATCTCTGAAATAATAAATAGCTACACCATCTCTTACAGCATTAAACAGCAGTGCCGCCAATCCTGTAGCCACCAAAATCCACCAGGGTGCATTCTTAAACAAACTCTTCAAATCTTCTTTCACCGTTCCTTTCTCTGTGTTCTCTATCGATCCTACCCTCTCTTTGGTCCATTTAAAACAAAAGAAAAAAAGAATCGCACACAGGATACCTATAGACCCCACAGCTAAGGTCCAGCCAATGGGAGCTGTGCTGATTCCCAACGTCTGTAACTTAGCCACAGACTCACTGTCAAAAGCTTTTGCAAACCCATCAACCAATGGCTGTAACAACATAAAAGTGATGAAGCTGCCGATAAAAGCAAATGACATTCTGTAGGATGAAAGGATATTCCGTTGTTGCGAATCTGAAGACATGACGCCCAATAGCGAAGCGTAGGGCACATTGATGAGCGAATACACGATCATCATCAATGAATAAGTGATGTAGGCATACACCAACTTACCGCTACTACCAAAGTCTGGCGCATAAAAGGTAATGGCGCCCATGACCGCAAAAGGAATTGCAAACCAAAGCAGATAAGGCCGGTAGCGCCCCCATCGGGTTCGTGTACGATCTGCCATCACGCCTACAAATAAATCAAAGAAAGAATCCCATACCCTGGCGATGAGAAACATGGTGCCCGCTGCTGCTGCTGTGATGCCCATCACATCGGTATAGAAAAACAAAGCATACATCCCAAAAATTTTCCAGAACATGGATGATGCCGCGTCTCCCAATCCATAACCGATTTTCTCTTTTAATTTTATTTCATTTGTCATAGCAGTCAGTTGAGGGCAATATACGTTTAAGCTCAATTCCGCTCGATAGAGCTTGCGGTTTTGTAGTTCCTTTCAAGCACTTCGTTTTTATTAATCAGATCGGTTAATGTTTTTAAGGATTCCGACGAGCGCAATCCATCGGGCTGTGTATTGAAGCAGTAATCGAGCAGGCGGTCGATGGTAGATGTGGCCACGTGCATACGGGTATCTGATGAAGCATAATAAATATAAACACAGCCATTATCATCTGCTATCCATCCGTTTGAAAACAATACATTACCCACATCGCCGATATATTCTTCACCCACCGGAGCCATAAAATAACCACCCGGGCTGGCAATGATTTTTTGCGGTTCGTTTAAATCGGTAACATACAAATATAGCACGTATCTCAGGCCAGCAGCGTTTTGTCGAACACCATGGGCCAGATGCAGCCAGCCTTTCTCCGTCTTAATGGGCGGTGGGCCTTCTCCGTTTTTTGCTTCTTTGATGGTATGATAATGCCTTCCATCAATGAGCTTTTCGCTTTGTATTTCCGCGTTTGCTAAATCATCAAGGAGTGCCCAGGAAATGCCGCCACCTTTGCCTGCCTCAATAAATCCATCCTGTGGGCGCGTATATAGTGCATACTTTCCATTCACAAATTCAGGGTGTAAAACAACATTACGCTGATGACTGCCGGCCTTTATATTGGGCAACCTTTCCCAATGGATCAAATCCTTGGTTTTGACGATTCCGGTAGCAGCAAATGAGGCTGCCAAATCGCCCGGTGCGGCGGAAGTGTCTTTACTCTCAGAACAAAACAATCCATATACCCAACCGTCTTCATGGGCCGTCAGGCGCATATCATATACATTTGTTTCTGATTCATTAATTTCGGGCAACTGAACAGGCCTATCCCAAAACCTGAATTGATCGATGCCATTCGGACTTTCGGCAATAGCAAAAAAAGATTTTCGGTCGTACCCTTCCACACGTGCTACAACCAGATATTTATCTTCCCACTTGATAGCTCCGGCATTAAAAACGCTGTTGATTCCAAAACGCTCCATCAGGAAAGGGTTGGCTTCCTTATCCATGTCAAAGCGCCAGGCAATCGGGGCATGAGCCGCCGTCAAAATAGGATTCTGATAACGTTGAACGAAACCATTATAAGCGCCGGCAGGTGTATTTTTTGTTCTTAATAGTTCTTCCTGATCGGAAATAAGTTTTTTTAACTTCTTATCAAATTGATTAGGCATAGTTACTTCTATGTAATGCAGATTTTTCTATTAGGTTTAAATATTTTCAGGATAAAGCGGCATGCGAATGGCTCGTTGAAATGCCATGGCACTTGATACAGATATCTCCAGCTCGAATACGACCCTCTTCGTAGATGGATCCAGCTCCACTATCCTTCCACCACTTCCATTGGTTACAGGTACATTAATGCCCGGGCAAAAGAGAATATTCCCTGTTTCTTGCAAAAACTGAACACCCGACATAGCCGGTGCAAAGCAGCTTGTACCGCGCTCGCGGCCGTAAGCCCACACTTGCTGAACGGTCTTTTGTTCCACATTCACTTTATATTCTACAACACGGCTGTAATTAGCCTGCCCTGCTGACCAATTGGGAATCCAATGGCGGTTGTATCCATTATCAAATACGATGATCCGATCACTGCTCATTACAACGGGCGTATGTGGGCCCCATGACCAATCGAAACCCGGTGCCGCCTTCTCTCCATTTATCACTTCCTCGTCGGTGATTACCTGACCGTTTTCATCTACGGGTGTCAACAAATAGGGTTTAAATTTCTGATGCCAGTACTTATGAGGAGAAATGAGCCATCGCAGTTCACCTGCATCTGTAAAGCTGAATATTCCCTGATATCGCATGGTGCCCAGTAACTGGCTACCCATTTTTACAATGGAATTATTATGAGCCCAGTTGGTGGGATTTTGTGCAAACTGTGGAGGAGTGCCGGCGTCAGGAGCCAATATTCTGGCAGAGTCGGCAATATCAGCAAGATCCCATTCTTTAAGCACCTGATTTCTTTCCGGATCAAACTCTATAATAATGTCGTTAATCCGTGGATCTCCGTTTTTTCTTCTGGCATTTGTTTTCGAAACTGTGATAAGTAAGTTCCCGTTTTCCATCTCATAAATATCATGATGGAAAGTATATCCAAACTGCTTCAAATCCCATTTCCTTAACAGATTACCAAACATATCAAGTTCCACAATTCGGGGCAGAGACAAATCACCTGCTAACCATGTTCCTTTCCTTGTTCGGTGAAAACCGATATCCGTTGCCAGTTTATTAAGTTCGGGCGATGAATGTAATAGTAAAACCCACCGAATATCTCCGTTGGCATCCACCATATACGGCTTGGATAAATCGATAGCACTTTCGCCCAAATAATTTATCAGATTAACACCCGGCTCCATTTCTGTGGGACTCGAACTTACCAAATGTGGCACCGGAAAATCATCAGGTAACTTATCCGTCTTAATCCGGATACTTGTGACCCCTCTTTCATTTCCGTTTTTATCAGTGTATGCCAACACTACTTCATTATCAAAATCGGGATACAGGCCAAAAACAGGAATACTTTGTCGCGGCGTCTGGCCTTTGCACAAATGACTGATATCACCTGAAGATCCGGCCTTGCCTCGTACAGTAACTTTAATCCTCCCAAAGGTGGGCAGATTAACCTGAATAGAAGCTGCCAGCGGATTAAAACCGGAAGGGTTAACATTAACGCCTTCCACAATAAAATGAAGGGAACTCCCTTTGGAGGGGATTTCTATTTGGGACTGATCACTAAATACAACCTTGGTTTTCCACTTAGAGGAATCGGATTTAATTTGATTAATCTCCCTCAAAGGAATGCGCAGCTCCTCATTTTCAAACTTAAATACATATATTTCTTCACCCTTTGAAAAGCTGTTCAGGAGTTCCCCTTTATTAATAATTTGTTGAATGGCTTCGCGCGATTCAGCCGTAACAGGCAAGTCTGGCTTTCGCTCACAAGAAAATAATAAAATAGCCAGGCCTGCGATCAGGCCCGACATTTTAGTTTTTAAATTATCAACTGTAGCCAAACTAAACTTTATCTCCATAGCGGATGCTGTTGAAGCGCTTTATTCGTATTTATTTCACTGGTTGGTATGGGCAGATAATAGTGCTTAGGCTGGAAGTTATCAGCACCCTGCTTTTTATTATCTACAAATATTTGTTTCATCTGTGCGTAATCATACACACGCTTCAGATCGAAGAAACGATGGCCTTCAAAGAAGAATTCCAATTCGTTTTGCTTCACCACTTCCTTCATCATTTCGTCGGCATTTGCCCAGGTTTTGTTTGCCAGTCCGGCCCTGTCTCTGATACGCTTTAAGTCAGCCGCTGCTGCCGGCAGATTGCCGTTTTTAATAGCTGCTTCGGCATGCAAAAGAAGTACTTCTGAAAAGCGCATCAAACGCATGTTGTTATTATTATTAGACTGATCATACATGCTGTTGGCATCCGGCACATTCTTCCAGAAATTCGTGTATTTCTTGATCAGGAATCTGCCCGGCTTGCCGTTGATAACCGGAAAAGCAGGTTCGCCACGCTGACGTTTACCGGCAGCATCATCCCACATCAGATCGAAATTGCGGTTACCAAACCAGGCACCATCAGGCTTACCGGTTTCGTAGTCAGAATATTTCCAGAAGAAGCTGGTGTACATTCTTTTATCAAACCGTGTATCTGAGCCTGCCGGGCGCTCTTCCTCAATAAAATCTCTGACAATGGAAGCAGTAGGAAGCCATTTAAACCAACCACCTGTGCCGGCTGAACCTACAAAGTTGGGAATCACAAACCCCATGGAGCTTCCGGCATCATTGCCCCAGGTTCCACCGGGATATTTACCATCATACAAAATTTCGAAAACGGATTCCTTATTTAACTCAGTGTTCTCATTAAAATTATCATCGAAATTCTCTACCAGATCATAAGTGTATGGTGCAGCCAGAAGAGCTGCCAGTTCCGTTTCAGCCTTTGGATAATCTTTGGTGTAAACCAATGCCTTGCCCAAATAAGCAATTGCAGCGCCTTTGGTAGCTCTGCCAGCCTGGGCTGCAGGCCTTGTTACCGGCAAAAAGTTTTTGGCTGTGGTAAAATCTTCAATCACCTGCTTCCACACATCGGCCTCCGGTGAGGAGGGCTTCATAGATCCATCGGGATCATCATCTGCCGGTACCAATCTTAAGGGAACATCCCCAAAATTGGAGACAAGATAAAAATAGTAGAGTCCGCGCAGGAAGCTGGCTTCACCTATCAATTCATTTTTCCTGTTTGCATCCATCTTTACATTTCCAATGTTCTTAAGAAAAACGTTGGCACGGTTTACACCGCTAAACAGCCTGCCAAAATCGCTTTCAGCCGTGCTGGGCGTGTTGGTAAAAGATGCAGGCTCCCAATTATGAACCTCTTCACCCAGTATGAACCAAACATCATCGGCGCGGTTCATGGTATGCCAGCCGGTGTATGCACCAAAGTAACCATACATCTGCCCCCGAATGGGTGAATAGATTGTGGGAATGGCTGATACTGCATTGGCTTCCGAAGTCCAGAACGTCTGTTCTACCGGTTGATTCGGATTTATTTTATTTAGAAACTCTGATTTATTACAACTGCTTACCGTCAGTGCTATCACTGCTGCAAGGGATGTATTCTTGATTAATGTTTTCATT
>JBIQMB010000146.1:0-1104 GCA_044463745.1 Chitinophagaceae bacterium
CGGATTGATAGTAGCTGCTTCCGGTGCTATTGCTCATGACTTTATTGATCTTTATCTCAAAAAAAATCTGACTGATAAAGCAAAGGTGAAGTACGGCAAAATAGCTGCTTTTGCGGTGGGAGTTTCTGCTATTATTCTGGGCATGGCTTTTAAAGGAATCAATGTTTCATTTCTTGTTGGGTGGGCATTTGCTATCGCTGCTTCCGCAAACCTACCTGCGATTTTATTTTTATTATTTTGGAAAAAAACATCTTCTAAAGGTATTGCCTATTCTATTGTAGCAGGGATCACCACATCCTTAGCTATTATTTTAACTTCGCCCACCATGTGGGGTATTTATGGAAATGATCCGGCCAATGCACCTCATCACTTGGAGAATCCGGCACTCATTTCCTTTCCTTTGGCAGTAATTACGCTCTATATTTTTTCGTTGACATACCCGGATAAAAAGAAATAAAAAAATCATTACAAGAGGTTATTTTTTCATTCATAAAAATGTGGCTAAAGCCGTGATTACTGATGCTGCCAGCCCGTCGGTTAAAACCGACGGCAATAGATCTCATTCTCCCTTCCGGTATGACAATAGATTCATTTGACCTTACTCTCCCTTCTGGCGCAGGCCTCCTCGGCTTGTGACTATGCGTTACTTATGAATGAATATTGTGTGCCCTCACGAATCTTCCCTCCACCCTCTTAAACCTCATATACTTTTGGAAAGTTTCGCTTGGTTCTTGCTAAGAGAAAAAGATGAATCAAACTTTCCAAAAGTTTCTGAGAAGACGCGTGAGTTTCTTATCAAACTTTTGGATAGTTGCAGTCAGGGCATAGATCAACTTCAGGAATAAAATCAATTAACTTCCTTTTGACACAGGCCTCCGGGCCTGTGACTAAGCGTTACTTAAAAATGAATATTGTGCGCCCTTAAGAATCTTCCCTCCACCCTCTTAAACCTAATATTCTTTTGGAAAGTTTCGCTTGGTTCTTGCTAGGAGGAAAAGAGGAATCAGACTTTCCAAAAGTTTCAGAGAAGACGCGTGAGTTTCTTAATAAATTTTCTTCAGGCGCAGGTCTCCCGACCTGTGACTAAGCGTTACTTAAAAATGT
>JBIQMB010000146.1:1204-7292 GCA_044463745.1 Chitinophagaceae bacterium
AGATTTCTTCTTCGTAATGTTTCTATTAAGCCAGTATTACCGGGCAGGAGAACATCGCAGATTTAAAACATCAGCGTCCCGTGTCGGAGACACTGCTGAGAAAAAAAATGAGGTGGTGAGTTTCTTATTAAACTTTTGGAAAGTTGCAGTCAGGCCACAGATCGATGGTTACTTCAGGAACAAAACCAACCAACGCCGGCTACGGTCTTTTCTAGACTTTCCAAAAATAGGATACATCTTTTCTCCGCATTCAATCTTAATGCCCTTCTGGCGCAGGTCTCCCGGCCTGTGACTAAGCGTTACTTAAAAATGTAGATTTCTTCTTCGTAATGTTTCTATTAAGCCAGTATTACCGGGCAGGAGAACATTGCAGATTTAAACCATCAGCGTGCCGTGCCGGAGACACTGCTGAGAAAAAATTTTATTATTAACTGTTTGCCGAATACGTCCTTGTAAACCACCACATAAAGTCGTTCATGCACCAACATTCCATTATATTCATCATTCGTATCTTTTAGTTAGTTTTGATTCCAGGACGAATTATAAGCTCCATCACTGGGATTGAAAGAATCCCAATAAGGAAAAGCAAAGCCAAGTACCGTTCAAGTCGATATTTCTTACGCCACAGTTTACCGATTTCTTCCACTTCTAGCTTGTCAGGACGTAGAAAATGTGAAAACGGTAAATAATAAATTAACTGAGAATAAGACTTGAAGTCTAAAAAGAAGTCAAATTGTTCCCAAATAAAACCTTTATAAGACCGGCTCATTTTCAAAGCCCTTATTCTGAGGTACAGGGTAACACTTTTTAAATAGATTGCAAAAAAGCATATGCAATACGCGAATCCAATGAAAGATAAAAGGTTAATCATCAGTTTTCATTGTAATTATCTACATTAGATTCGCGCGGTTGGGAACTGCTGACTGCATTCAATTCTCATTTTTCATATTCGGTAAATTTCACAGATAATGATGTCAAAGCTTTAAATAACTGACTCACATTTAACTCCCACTTCCGTCAAATTCAACTCCAAACCCAAAAGTGGCTTTAAGACCCGCATCCTCAAAACATTTTTACTTCACCGGAGTTTGTAATGACCATTGCTGATGTGATCAGGCCATTGTATTTTATCTCATTATCTGGCTAACTTTGCTTATGTGAATATCAAATTTTTGTCTATACTCCAAATCTACGCCAAAGCTTATGCCGCCTCCTACTTATGCTAGTGCCTGGTTTTCGGGAAATGCACTGTTCCATCCAATTAGCGGAACAACACTTCGTCCTGACGCATCAAAGTTAATACTTATTACCTTGTCGTAAAGTTTGACCCGATTACTTAAACGCTTGATAGCATCGTGAAGATAATACGATTATCTACAGTTTTTTATTAACGTATCTACAATTTTGGTTACAGGGTTCTCAAGCAAAATCGTATCTGTAGAAGAATAGATTATTTTTCTTTCTATACCTAATAAATAAATAATTGTATCTCCATGAACTTTCCAGGTCTTCGGAATTATTACGTCATCAAAATCAAATTTTTCTCTTTCATTTCGCCTATTGTAATACAGATATTGACAAAAACCAGCATTTTCAAATTTATAGCAATACCCAATCCTGCCGTTTAAAGTAGAATATTGATCATGAACATCCCAATAACACTCTGATGCCGTTAAAGCGGTTAGAATACTTTTCTTGTCAGTTTTGCAACTAATAATTATTGAAATAGAAATAAGCAGAATGTAGCTATTTTTCGCGGATTTGATAATCTGTTAATTTTGAATAGTTTACAATGCCATTGAGCTTTTTATTTGAAGATATTACTTCTAGCTCACTTGAAAAGGAATATTGTGCGTGTATCAGAGCCTTTCTTCTCCCCCTTAAACCTCACATACTTTTGGAAAGTTTCGCCTGGTACTAACTAAGAGAAAAAGAGGAATCAGACTTTCCAAAAGTTTCAGTGAAGAGGTGGTGAGTTTATTAATAAACTTTTGGAAAGTTGCGGTCAGATCATAGAGCAATGCCTACTTCAGGAATAAAACCAATCAACTCCGGCTACGCTCTTTCTAAACTTTCCAAAAGTAGGCTACATCTTTTCTCCGCATTCAATCTTAATCCTCTTCTGGCGCAGGTCTCCCGACCTGTGACTATGTGTTACTTAAAAATGAATATTGTGCGCCCTTAAGAATCTTCCCTCCACCCTCTTAAACCTCACATACTTTTGGAAAGTTTCGCCTGGTCTTTGATTTTTACTTTACGCCTAAAGATTATACGAAGGCAAAATGACCGAGTGTTATTCCTCAGGATACGTAAGCGAAGCACCCGTTGGCAGTTTTTTCAGCAGCTTGTTGATGTTTGGATTTAGGGAGTTAAATTTTACAATAACAGAATCTCCAACATTACATCCTTTGCAAGATGACAGCGGCGCCCAATTGACAACCTTTTGATTCCTAAAATAAAAAGTAAAATCAAGATAAGTACTCCCTTTCGAACCTTTTCTCTTACCAGATATAACTCCTTTTGTGTACAGGGAATTTTCGTTTACTCTGGCTCTTTGAATCATACCCCATACTGCTAAAACAACAAAAGCCGCCAGAATTACTATTTCACTTGCACCGAGTTTATATGAGGGTAATTTCATTATTTTTTATTTTTAGTTTTAATATCCTCTGAAAATGCCGTTTGCAATACCGTTTCAATAAACTCAGACTGGGCTTTAATAAACACCCTTCTGGCCCAGGCCTCCAGGCCTGGGATTATGCGTTACTTAAAAAATGCAGATTCCTTCGCCGCATTGTTTCTATTAAGCCAGTTATGTCGGGCTGGAAGAACATTGCAGATTTAAAACATCAGCATCCCATGCTGGAGACACTGCTGAGAAAAAAATGAGACGCGCGAGTTTCTTAATAAACTTTTGGAAAGTTACAGTCAGACCGTAGAGCAATGCCTACTTTAGGAATAAAATCAACCAACTCCAGTTTCGCTCTTTTCTAAACTTTCCAAAAGTAGGATACATCTTTTCTCCGCGTACAATCTTAATCATCCTTCCCTACTAACAGGCGCCTCCTTATCGTACTCACCAGTCGCTGCATCGGGTACTGAATCTCCCACCTACTCGCTTTTCCCACCTCAAAAGTAATCTACATTTCAATTGAAAAGTACACCACTTCCATTAGCGAAGAGAACAAAAATATGATAAACATGTACGCAAACGATACGGTCTATCCCCCTCATCATCCGGTGAATCCGGTACTCACTTCCTCTCCTTTTGTTGTAATAACGTAATCAATAGGATAAATAATTAATTTTACTTTCATCCAGTTTAATTAATATGTTGAATCCGCGTCATCATCCCATTCATATTCTCTTCTGGGCAGCTTTGATACCCTTGCTGACTACGGTTTACCTGTTGGGCAGGCGATACGATTTCCACTTTCATGACACCTACCTGAACACCTCAGCCGAAGTGCTTTATCCGGGCATGGCCATATCGCTATTTATAATATGGATAATAAATGTAATCGCTAAAAAAATAATGTATTCCTCGGTTCTCACATGGATACAAATCATTCTGGTTCTAATCGGAACGGGTATGCTTCTCGCCACCCTTTGGTTTCCTGCCCAACAGGGATTGGCGGGGTCGCCCAGACGATATTACGATCCCGGATTTCCTGTACTTTTTAATCAAGTGGAGCAATCCGGAATAATAATTCAGACAGCCCTACTGACCTTAATCCTGGGTATCCTGATACTGGCATTCTACATCTTACTGGGATTAATAGCAAAATTGATCTCGCCAGCTAAACACGGTCATTTACCAATTCAGGAAAAATCAACGGATTGAGAAATTAATATTTGGCTATATTTAGATTGCCTTCTAATTTCACATCGTGAAAATAAATGCAACATATACATTTGTCCGATACCCGCGACGCCGACCGCACATGCGTTTATAATCGACCTGTTACTTTTTGCCCTCCGGGCATTTAGATTTTTCACCCCATTTTTCTTTTTACACCTTTTTTTCAAAATGAATTTAACAGCAGTTCAGGAGACCTCTTCTGCCGTCACTAATCAAGATAAATCTGTTCAGGATTTTCATTCCGATATCGCTGAATTCTCTCCAATTCTTTTAAAGGAAGACAGCCTGCAAACTCTTTTATTAACCAATAAAGACAACCTGCAAGAGGTTTATAATCTCAGAGTGAAAGTATGGGAACATAAAGGGGATTGCGACTTTGTGAACCGCGAATTATTTCCAAACGGGTGGTATGATGAGCTGGACGAATCCGCCTATCATTGGATTGCAATCAATAGTCAGTTGGAAATTGTAGCAGCAGCCAGGCTAAATATTTTTCATTCGCTGAAAGATTCACCTTATTTTGAAGCTACACGGCACCTTCAATTTTCTAACTCCGGTTCACACGCTTTCTATAGCCGGCTGGTTGTGCATCCAAATTACCGTTGCAGAAGTTTGAGTAAGCAATTGTATCAGCAGAGAGCCACGTTTTGCAATGAACAGGGAATCAGGCAGGCTCAGCTATTTACAAACAATCCGTACGTTATATCTATGTACCAGGCCAATGGTTTCAACGTGGCAGGCCAGGGTATGGTCAGCTACCACCCTGCATTAGCACCTCATTCGGTTCATGTTTTGGCAAAAGGGTACCAATGAAAACAACTATCACATACTCGTAATGCAATATAAATAAATTGCATTACTGGTAAGTCTGCAGATGTTTCTAAACCATCAATCTTCTAAAATTCCGAGCAGCTCCTGCATACCTGCACCGGCCTTTTTTGATATCACTTTGTAACCCATATACCCATCGGCAAATGGCGGTTTCGGATCAACCAGGTATTTTGGAATACCGGGCGGCAGGGAATGTATCAATCCCGCTGCCGGATATACCTGGAGTGAGGTGCCGGCAACAATAAAAAGATCTGCAGTAGGCATTAAGGCAGCAGCCGTTTCTATTTCAGGTACTGCCTCACCAAACCATACAACATGAGGGCGTAAAAAACCGCCATCCGATGCTTTTGCATCCGGCTCTATATCCCCGGTTATTTCAAAGGTCTCCCTGTCATTTTTCTCGCTTCTCATCTTCAGTATCTCACCATGCAGATGTATCACATTTTTTGCTCCGGCTCTTTCGTGCAGGTCATCAATATTCTGCGTTATAACCCACACATCATACTTATCTTGCAATCGGGCTATGGCCTTATGTGCCTCATTAGGGCGCGCATTAAGCACCTCTTTTCTTCGGTGATTATAAAATTCCTGTACTACATTCCGATTGGCTTTCCAGCCTTCAGGTGTGGCCACCTCATATACATTGTAGCCCATCCACAAGCCGTCTTCATCTCTGAACGTTTTAAGTCCGCTCTCTTCACTGATGCCGGCACCCGTAAATACTATTAATCGTTTCATAAGTTTACTTTTCAGACATCTGAATAATTTTGTCCCATTGTTTTTTGGTCACCTTCTGTACAGACAATCGAGAATTAACCACCAATTCCATTTCGGCGAGTGATTTCTCATTCTTTATCTCTTTGAGAGTGACCGGTCTCTTCAGTTTGGTAAGCGGCTTCACATCTACCACCACCCAATTGGTATCTTCTGTAGTAGGATCCTGGTAGGCTTCTTTCACAATCGTTGCAATACCCACAATCTCAAGCCCTTCATTGCTGTGATAATAAAATGCTTCATCTCCTTTCTTCATCGACTTCATGTTATTGCGGGCCGCATAATTCCTCACTCCATCCCAGTAAGTTTTTTTGTCTTTTACCAATTGATCATAACTATAAACCGAAGGCTCCGACTTTATCAACCAATAATTCATGACATTCTTTTTTTTAAGATAGTAATTTATTTTTGAGAATACTTTTTGAACAAATTTATGGTTCACTAACCACTAAATCTTATTTTTGTATCTAAATCATTAAACCACAAATTATGCTTAGCATTTTTTCAAGCATTTTTCTGCTGTCTATGCCCGGCGGATCTGAATGGATTCTCATCGTACTGGTAGTATTATTATTTTTTGGCGGTAAAAAAATTCCGGATCTTATGCGCGGCATTGGTAAG
>JBIQMB010000147.1:0-7279 GCA_044463745.1 Chitinophagaceae bacterium
GTTGATTACAATGAAAAAAGCCTGGGGGAGGCAAAAGCGGCAATCAGCCATGAGTTTCCAAACGTAAAAATTTACACCATAGTAGCTGATGTTTCAGACGAAGAGGCAGTAAAAAATTACGTGGATGAATCGGTGAAAACATTTGGCAGAATAGATGGGTTTTACAACAATGCCGGCATTGAAGGCAGACAGGCCGGAATAGCCGAATACGACATCAGCGTTTTCAAAAAGGTGATTGACATTAATCTGATGGGCGTTTATTACGGATTAAGGTATGTGTTGCCGATAATGAAAAAGCAGCAATACGGACGCATTGTAAATGTTGCTTCTGTTGGCGGCATTCGCGGTGTGTTAAATCAGATGCCTTATGTGGCGAGCAAACACGCTGTATCCGGTATGACGAAAAATGCGGCTCTTGAATATGGCCGTTATGGAATCACCACCAACGCCATTGCACCGGGCGCTATATTGACGCCAATGGTAGCAGAAGCATTCAAACAGGTAAATCCCGATAATCCCAAGGCGGCTGAGACAGAATATGCACAACACAATCCAACTAAAAGGTTAGGTATTCCGGGTGAAGTAGCCAAAGTAGTGGCCTTTTTATTGAGCGAGGATGCATCCTATGTAAATGGGCAAACCATTGCTATTGACGGCGGTGAGTCTAATATTTATGGAAACGTGTAACACAATTAAATAATCAGGGAAGGGGCCAAAACCTTTCCCTTTTAAAAAAGTTAGACCTAGCGAATACTATTTATCGCAAACTCAAAAACTAAATTGTACATTTAAAAAAAAATTATTATGAAAAAGAATATCCTAAAACTTGTTCTGCCGACAGTGGTATTTTCCATTTTTATCCTGGCACAGGGATGCAACCAATCGGGCAAACATCAGGAGCTGGCGCCAACCGAGGCAAATGAACATGAAACGGGCGACAGCCATGATCATGACAGCATGGCAACAGACAGCCTTACACTGAATAATGGCGCTAAATGGAAAGCCGACGAGCCGACCAATAAGAACGCCGGAGCGCTTATTGCCACAGGTGATCAGTTTTCTAAAAGCTCAAAAAGGACATTAGATGATTATCATGCTTTTGGTAATGATATCACATCGGGCATCAACAAAATGATAAAAGAATGTACTATGGAGGGGAAAGAAGATGCAGCGCTTCATCTCTGGTTTCTTCCTTTGCTGAAACAAACCAACGCTTTAAAAGAAGCAACTGACACAACAGGCCTGGGCGCGGTAACATCCGAAATGATTCATCGTTTACAGATGTATAAAAATTATTTCGAATAGACACAAAAAAAATTACGCCTATGGCATATTAAGAAATTATTTGCCAATTGTAAATAACTGAAAACCTGAAATTATGGAAACAGGTAACCTTCAATTATTTAAAAGCTGGTCAGAATATAGGTATTACTTGTTGATAACAAGCCTTTTTCAATACCAGGGGAGTCTGCGTATTTTTTGCACCGGTAAGTTTTTTGTCGCTCTGTTTATGTTCTTCGCCATCACTTTTTTATTTCTGGGCTAATTGAAATCTCTTCTGATTTCTCAAAAGGTAAAACCTTAGACAGTCAGGGATCGAATTTATCAATCGGTATCATGGATTTAATTACTGATTTTATATTCATAAACACACTCCCGCACTTCAAGGATATCCCTCATATTTTATGTAGGGTGCGCTCAAATGTTCCAATCCATTATGCCTATTGGCTAGCAGGTGCAATTTAATAAAATGGGCTTTAAAAAATGGGGGTGGCAGGTCTTTGAATTTACACCATTAATTACTCCCATCATTTCTAATAAAACGGGAGCACCCACCAAAGGCACACATAAATTACAGCTGGGAAAGCTTTAGGTAATCAGTTTTCAGAGAAAAAGTCACAGGGACTTGCATCAGGCTTTGAACATAATTTAGTGTATTACGTAGCTCGTGGATTTCTCATAAAAAGCAAGGTAAATACATGTTGCAATTCCAAAATCTCAAAAATTTTATATGGTGGGCTGCGGGATATAACATTGTAGCTATACCTTTAGCCGCAGGAGTGCTATCCATTGGGGAGTTTTACTCAATCCCGCCATCGGCGTGGTACTGATGAGCCTTAACACGATTGTGGTTGCGCTGAATGCACGTCTGTCGAAATGGTAGATGAAATGAAATGCGGTGAATGAGTTATTGAATATATAAAAATAAACACAAAATGAATTATTTTGTCATTGTCGGCATAACTATATTTATTGTAATATTTTACGCCAATACCTATTTCGTCTCTAAGGAATATCTTTCTTTAAAAAACAGGTTGGATTCAATTGAAAGCAACGCCTGTAGGCCAGGATTTGGTGAATTTATGAATACTATCGAAATACATTATGCCAAGCTCTGGTTTGCAGGTGCAGATCAGAATTGGCCGTTGGCGAAATATGAATTAGATGAAAAGAAAGAGAATTTTTACGACCTGCAAAAGTATGTAAAGGGCCATACGGAGGTAAAAGAAATCCTAATGATAGAGCCTGCGCACAAAGATTTGGCGCAGGCGGTCGAAAGCAAAGACTTTAAAGGTTTTAAGCCAGCCTACATCACGTTGGCTACCACTTGTAATAGCTGTCACCTGGCCACAGAGCTGGGGTTCAATGTCATTACCATTCCTTCTGCGCCACTAGTAACCGTCCAGCAATTCAGGCAGGCAAAATAATTTTCAGACCATGAAGCTGATTTTTTGCAAAATAGACTTCTTTTATCCGGGTCAACTGAAACCGGTGTTTAAAGAGTTTTCTCTGTTTGCCAAGACGGGCGATATCATTGCATTGCAGGGGGCTTCCGGATCTGGAAAAACAACTTTATTCCGTCTGCTTTTAGGATTTGAAAAACCTACAAACGGAACTATCACTTTGGATGACAAGGTACTTGTGAATGAAGAATTATTCCAATTCAGAAGCCTTACGGCATGGCTTCCGCAGGACCTGGATTTAGGAGAAGGTACACTGGAAGAAGTATTTTTTTATCCTTTTGATTTCAAAAATAACAAACACAAAAAGCCTTCTAAAGCGAAGGTGTATGAAGTTTTTGAATTTCTTGGATTGAAAGACACCCAATGGAATACAGATTTCAGGAGTCTTTCTACCGGTCAGCGGCAGCGTATCGGCATAACGCTTTGCTATTTTTTAGATAAAGAAGTATTGCTGCTGGATGAACCAACGTCAGCATTGGACGAAGCATCCAAAGAAAAAGTTCAAGTACTTTTATTTGACAAAAATAAAATTATCCTGTCTGCTTCGCACGATGCCTGGTGGACAGAACGCTGTTCAAAAATCGTAGAAATTAAACCTGCACATTCATGAATGGAATCATAGACATTAACTGGCTGCAATTGGCGCTGGGATTAATCATTTTGGTGATTCCTATTTATATTCTCTGGCGATTCAAAACAAAACTGATCGGTAGCACCATTATTGCTGTTGTGCGGATGATTGTGCAGTTAATCTTTGTGGGTTATTATTTGGAATATCTTTTTAAATACGACAATCCCTGGGTTAATTTAGGCTGGATACTCATCATGGTTTTGGTAGCTGATTTTGCTACGGTTGATAGGAGCGAACTAAAGCGCGACAAGAGGTTGCTGCTGAGTATCTTTTTAGCCACTTTCTTAGGTGTTTTTGTTACTGACCTGTTCTTTTTGCAATTCGTTATCCGGTTGCCCAGTATCATGGAAGCGCAGTACCTCATCCCGCTCACCGGCATGATATTGGGTAACTGCCTGCGCGGAAACGTAATCGGCATCAACGAATTTTACTATAACCTTGATCGACAGCAGGAGCGTTATCGTTTCTTTCTGGCCAGTGGTGCCACAAAAAATGAAGCCTTGTTTCCCTTCTTTCGCTCTGCGCTGATAAAATCCATCAATCCTACACTTGCCGCAATGGCCACCATCGGGCTGGTTTCCCTACCGGGCATGATGACCGGACAAATGCTCAGCGGCAGCTCACCTCTCATCGCCATCAAATATCAAATCATAATAATGATAGCCATTTTTTCCGGAACCTTGATATCGGTTTATTTGGGAATAAATTTTTCGTTGAATGTTGGTTTTGACAGGCAAAACAATTTCAGGAATGTAATTCTGAAAAAGGAGAGGAAATAATCAGACTTTCCGACAATATAGATAGCGAGATCTAATTATGTCCCTACAAAGGTTTTACACATAATTTATCCTTCTGGCCCATATCTACCAGATGTCCTCAATAATTCCCCCGATGTTAATGCCCGTAAAAGCTTGAAATAAACTTGGTATGGGTTGAAACATGTCATAGTGGTCAATCTTTTCAATATAACTTTCTGCTTCAATCAAAGGGGCTGATATCAACGTTGCGATGTGAATTTCTTCTTTGAAGTCATCTTCTTAAAATGTCAGAATAACCAACCTTTTATGAGTCTACGCCAAACTATTCAAAAGGGTCTGTATCTTTTAAACCACTCATCCGCTCTTTTAATTGCTGCTGAACTCACCATTTGATTTGGGGCGATATCACTCATGTCATAACTATGGTCGGGAACACCAAAAGATAACGTGGTTGGGTATGGAAATAAGTGAAAGAAAACAGAAGCGATTTAAAAGAAATTTTAAACCTTTGATCAAGCCCAATTCCAAGCCGGGAAATTGAATAGATTGAGGCTTTACTAATACATCTCGCACATCCGAGATACCCGCTTATTCCAAATTAATTCCAAATCATGCAATTAACTTCGCCAAAGAAAAGTCCGAGAATGAAGATTCTGATTATTGAAGATGAAGAAGAACTGGCTGAAAGTATTGAGCAATATCTTTTGGCGGAAAATTATTTGTGTGAAACTGTCTCCACTTTCAGGGAAGCCATAGAGAAAGTCGGGCTTTATGAATATGACTGTATTTTATTAGACATCACTTTGCCGGATGGCAACGGATTGAAGATTTTAGAAGAATTAAAAAAAGAAAATTAGCAGGATGGTGTTATCATAATCTCAGCGAGGAATTCTTTAGATGATAAAATTAAGGGACTGGAAATAGGTGCTGATGATTATCTTACAAAACCATTTCATCTTTCGGAGCTCACGGCACGTATTTTTTCATTAATCAGGAGGAAGCAGTTTAGTAACGCGAATATCATTAGGTATAATGAACTGGAAATAGACCTTCTTGCCCGGACCGTATTTGTAAACCATGCAGAGGTTTCACTTACAAAAAAAGAATTTGATTTGCTGATTTACTTCATTGGCAACAAGAATCGTGTATTGTCAAAAAGTATTTTGGCGGAGCATCTCTCGGGAGATTTTGCCGATATGCTTGACAGCCATGATTTCGTCTATGCGCATGTAAAGAACCTGAAGAAAAAAATAACGGATGCGGGCTGCGAACCTTATATAAAAACGGTTTACGGAACGGGATATAAATGGGAGAATAATAATTAACCGGCTGTTTATGAAACCATTATTAAGTAAAACAACAAGACCATTTATCATTTATGTACTCATTGTTTTTGCTATCAGCATTCCGGTTTATTATGTAGTGGTGGATAGTATCTGGAGTGCAGAATTGGATGCGCACAACAAGATTGTCGCGGCTAAGACAGCCTACGAATTAAATCAGAGAAATCTTTCAAGCGAAAAATTAAAAAAAAGTATTGAAGTATGGAATATTATCCAACCCGGCACCAATATTCTTGAACTAAAATCCGGCGATAATCTGAAGGACACTACATTTACGATTTATAAAAACACTCCTTATTATCCTCCGGAAAAGATGGATCGCTTCAGGGTTTTGTCAACTATCGTTCACCTTAATGGCAGGTCTTATCGCTTTACATCCGAAACAAACATTGAAGAAACCCGGGATACAATTATCGCACTAACCATCGTCACGATATTTTTTTTCATCCTTGTCGTCGTTGGATTATTATTACTTAATCGTAAACTTTCTTATGCCATTTGGAAACCTTTCCAAAACACCCTTGATAAATTAAAGGAATTTAATCTCAACAATCAGACGGAAATTAAGTTTGAAAAAACGAATACTAAGGAATTTGAAGAGCTAAACAAGTCCTTGAAAAAATTAATCGCTCATAATATTTCAGCTTATAAAACGCAAAAGGAATTTACAGAAAATGCTTCTCATGAGCTGCAAACACCGCTTGCTATACTCAGAAACAAATTGGACATCCTGCTACAGAGCGACGGCCTGACGGAACGACAATATCACATTGCGGAGGAAATGAATACGGCCCTAATTCCTGACTTCCGAGGCAATTTCCTGACAAAATATTAACTGATTGTATATCAATTACTTACGGTCTAAAAAAGCGGTATTTTGGGTGTCCCATACCGGTTTTGTATCTTGTTTTCATGTTTGTCAGGCCAAAGAAGAATTCAAGTGGAAAGGTTTCGGTACAGGTTATCCAAAAAACCTTTGGAAAGTATCGTGTCATTCATACGGTTGGTTGTAGTGCAGATCCTAATGAAGTAGAACGAATGATTAAAGAAGGCCAATGTTGGATCAAGAAGAAAACCGGAGCCGTTGAGTTAGATTTTTCCAATAGTCAGGCAACAATTCAATCAGTTCTTGATAATATTGAGTCGCTTCAGCGTGTTGGATATGACTTACTTCTTGGACGGATTTTCGATGAGATTGGTTTTAATAAAATTTCCGAGCCATACTTTAGAGAGCTTGTTATGGCAAGGATTGCCTTCCCAAAGAGTAAGCTCAAGACCGCTAAATTCTTGTACCGTTATAAGCAAATTGAATGGAGTGAAGATCAGTTATATAATTACCTGGATAGGCTCTACCACACGCAAAAGGAGATCGTTCAGCAAATCAGTTTTGAGCATACACGTAAAATTTTAGGTGGTGATATCTCCATTGTATTCTACGATGTAACGACGCTGTATTTTGAAATTGATCAGGAAGATGAGCTACGAAGGATGGGGTTTTCCAAAGAAGGCAAACATCAAAATCCGCAAGTGGTGTTGGGCTTACTGGTTAGTAAAATGGGTTATCCCCTTGCCTACGAGGTTTTCGAAGGAAATAAATTTGAAGGGCACACGATGCTTCCTGTTCTTGACGCCTTCAAGGAAAAATACAATCTGCACAAGTTGGTCATCATTGTTGACAGTGGTCTTTTATCAACTGATAATATTGCTGCACTTGAGCAAAAGGAATATGAATTTATTATTGGCGCTAGAATCAAGAATGAGAAAGAACTCATTAAGAAAAAGATTTTATCTCTGAACTTAAGA
>JBIQMB010000148.1:0-7275 GCA_044463745.1 Chitinophagaceae bacterium
CGGTTTTTTCATGCAGCCACCTGCCCCACAGTGCACCATAAAAGGAAGGGATGGTGATGTAGAGAAAATCAACTTTTTCTGCCCGGATGATCTGCTTTGCTTTGCGATACATGGAGTAGAAGGCACGCAGTCCAATATCGCCGATGATGCGCGGACGCGTGATGCGCATGGCTCTGACCTTTTCTATCCGCAGGTTTTCGGGCAATAATTTATGGAGATTCCAGTCCGGTTCTTCCTCGTAGTCGTCCTCGTGTACCGTCAGCACGATGGGCTCCCAACCAAATGATGGCAGGTGATTGGCAAAGAACCGCGCCCTGTGCACCGCCGTCAGATTTGATGGTGGAAAATGCGGGGATATGATTAGGATTTTTTTCATTTAGTTGGTGGCGTTGTTTGTTGGGAGTATCTGAATTTAAATGGGTTAGCTCTCTCCTGTCAGGTTGTGGGCGGGTTTTGCGAGTGAGCAAAAACCTGACAGGTGGGGAAGAACAAGGCTCCTCCGCTCAATCTGTCAGGTTTTTCCTAAGCCAGTAGGCCACGCGCAACCATACAGGTTTTTTCCACACTATAACTCAAACGTCATTTCGACCGAGCAAAACCAAAGCTAAATTCATACAAAATGCTAGAGCGAGCAGAGAAATCTCCTTGCTATACTATAAGAGGGCTGGTATCGAAAGTGCCTAATGAATTAACGGCACAAGCGAGATGCTTGCGCCAACATCAATCACGGGAGTCTCACGATTACAGTCGTCATCCACTGTCCTCAGGGGACCTGTTCGCCGTGGCGAATTTCTCGACTCGCCTTATTTACTCTTCTCTCAGTTTGGCATCCAACGGGCATCGCTCGAAATGACGCGATCATGGAAGAGTTAAGCTCCCTCCTGTAAGGTTGTGCGTTGACTTTGAGCTTGAGCAAAAACCTGACAGGTGGGAACAAGGCATTCAGGAAACTACAAAGGTCATCCGCTGTCCTCAGGGAGATTTCTCGACTCGCCTTATTCACTCTACTTTCAGTTTAGCAATCTACGGGCATCGCTCGAAATGACGCAATCATGGAAGGGTTTTTCGACCAATGAGCCCCCTCCTGTCAGGTTGTGCGCTGCCATTGCGTTCGAGCAAAAACCTGACAGGTGGGAACAGGAAAAACGCCCCTCCGCTCAACCTGTCAGGTTTCTCCCTTGCACGATCCCACACACAACCTTACAGGTTTTCCCCGCTTTCTAACCCAAACGTCATTTCGCATCGCTCGAAATGACGCGATAAAGAAAAGCTATACTTCGTAATCGCAAGTCCGAAGGACTTGAATATGGATAACCCGCGGTGAAACCGTGGGTAACACTGGAACTTAAACAACAACCCCGAAGGGAGTTGAACTAATGAATTACCGATCCGCTCGACTTACCTATAAAGAGCCCGGTTTTGCATACCAAGGATCAGAAACCTTTTGTAAAACCAAAACACCGTCCCCTACCCTACTTCTCCATCAAAACCTTCTTTCTCTCCAGCGTTTTAAGATACGCTGCCGACGATCTGTAAATATTTTCAATAATCTCCACCACCTTCAACCCCTCCATGGCGTTGGTGGTAATGGCAGACTTCTCATGCAATACTTCAACCACATTATCAAAGATAAAATTATGATTGGCCGCACTTCCTTTGTATCCCCCGTAATCATTGGCTTCATTGCTTTTCGGCAGTTCGGGCATCACGTAGTTCTTCACATGGCAATAATGTACCTCATTCATATACTGGCCACCTACCTTCACCGTTCCGTTTTCGGCAATCACCGTCAGCGTACTTTCAAAATTGGCGTCCCAAACGGCAGTAGAATAATTAAAAGAACCGAATCCTCCATTCTGGAATTTAAAAGTAATCAAACCTGAATCTTCGAAATCGGTCAGGGAATTATGGTTAAAATCAAACAAGTCCGCCTTCACATCATGGATATCACCAAACAGCCAGTAAACAATATCCACGAAGTGGCTGAACTGGGTAAACAGCGTACCGCCATCCAGCTTTTTGCTGCCATGCCAGCCCTCCGCCTTATAGTATCGATCATCCCGGTTCCAAAAACAATCAACCGTTACCATGTAAATCTGGCCGAGCGCACCTGATTCCACCATCTCTTTCAGCCATACCGAAGCAGGCGAATAGCGGTTTTGCATGACACAAAAAACCTGCTTGCGCTTGTGAAGTGCTTTAAACAACACCCTTTCGCAATCCGCTTTCGTAAGAGCCATTGGCTTTTCGATCACCACATGTTTGTTGTGTTCAAGAGCCATCAGGGCCTGTCGGGCATGAAGCCCATTTGGTGTTGCAATAGAAACCACTTCTATTTCCGGTTCACTTCTCAACATCTCCTCCAATGAACGAAAGTACGACACATCGGAATCAAATCCGGTCTGTGACTGATCGCGTACATCAGTGACTGCGACGAGTTTAGCGAGGGGATTATCGAGGATCATCTTAGCATGCCGTTTTCCGATATGTCCCAATCCAACAACGCCAAAGTGAATAGGTTCAGACATTTTAAACCGATTTAATTTTTAAAAAATAAGATGAAAATTTTATGCTTGTTCTACGGTTTCCTTCTTGCTGACTACCCCATTATTCAATACATATGCCACCTTGCTTTCTTCACATACCGCCTGCCCCTGTTCATTAAAGTGAAGCCTGATGCCGTATTCGCTCACCCATCCTATCTGTTTGGCAGGATTGCCTACCACCAATGCATAGGGTTTGACTGGCTTGGTTACAACTGCTCCGGCCCCGATCAGCGCATATTCGCCGATGGTGTTGCCGCAAACGATGGTGGCGTTCGCCCCGATGGAAGCGCCTTTTTTAACCAGGGTTTGCCGGTACTCATCCTTCCGTTCGATGAAACTGCGGGGATTGATCACATTGGTAAAAACCATGGAGGGGCCTAAAAAAACACCGTCTTCGCATACCACACCGGTGTAGAGGGATACGTTATTCTGAATCTTTACCTGATTGCCGATGGTGACTCCGTTGGCCACAAAAACGTTTTGGCCCAGGATACATTTTTCACCTATGGTAACCTGTGGCATAATATGCGAAAAATGCCATATCCGGCTTCCTTTACCAATTACAGCGCCATCATCGATTATAGCGGTTTCATGCGAATAAAATTCTTTCATTGATCTAAATTAAAATTGAAGTGAACGGAAAAGTCTTTCAGGTTTCTCTTAGGAGATTGTGTTTTTGTCTCAGGTTTTTTGAAAAGATATAGGGGAAATGCTTATTATCCAGTCGCACCAAAAGTAAACTTTTTTTTAGAATAACGGCTGGGCTAATAGGCTCTGGCAGATATGAATTTGTCTGATTTTATTTCTGCGCTAATTTGCGAAATCTGCTGGAAAATCTCCCACTGATTTCTATTCAGCCGGGAAAGAGCTCCCGCAGAAATGGCTTTGCCTGTGGATGTTTTTCTATACCTATATGAGCAATCAGCCGGAAGAATTATCCTGCAGATTGCTTAGGTGTGCAGGAAGGGGCTCCCGCAGATATCGGAGATTTTCGCAGAAGATTTTTTTAGCTACGCTAAAAATAGAGAAATCACTGCGTTGAATGCAAGTCTGGAGGCTGCAATAACATGACGGCTGAGAAGAAATCTCCCGTAGATCCTGGGACTCCGCAATTTTTTTTCTGCGCTAATTTGCGTAATCAGCGGGAAAAATTATCATATCGTACCTTGCATTATCAGCAGGAAAATTTCCCACTAATTTCTAATTCGGCCGAGAAAGGGAGCCCCCAGATGAATTAAATATGCAAGGAAAAGACTCTCGCTGATTCCGTCGATGTTCGCAGAATATTTTTAATCGAGAAATCGCTGCGTTGAATGCAAGTCTGGAGGCTGCAAAAAAAGACAGGTTGAGAAACAGTCTCTGGCAGATATGATTATCCCTATTGTTTGTTCTGCGCTAATCTGCGTAATCAGCGGGAAAAATTATCGTATCGGCCTTTACATGATCGGCAGGAAAAATTATCCTACAGATTTCTAAATCGACCAGGGAAAGGACGCCCGCAGATACCGCGGATGCTCGCAGAGAGTTTTTTGCTCCGCAAAAAACAGGAAAAACCTTGAGGCTATGCGCAGGCACGGCAGGGTGCAAGAACATGATAAGTTGGAAATAAATCTTCTATATTTCTCGGGGCTTTCCGTAGATTTATTCTGCGTCAACCTGCGAAATCAGCGGGAAAAATTATCTCGTGGAGCACTGCGCAATTTGCGGGAAAAATTGTCTTGCCACCTTTTGCATAATCAGCAGGAAAAATTTCTGTCTACCATCCGTGGGAAAAATTCCCTAACTCAAACCCCCATCAGTCCCCCGCTACGGCCAGTCTTTTCTTCTCCTGTTCCGCTTTCCACTTGTTATGGGCAATGCGGCGCTTTACCCCCTCGCTGCTCAAATCCTTCTTCCAGAAAAGAATCATGACCCAGAGTAAAAATGAAGACTTCACCAGGTGGCCAAGCCCCGTCTGTAGTGCTGTATCCGGACGAATGGGGTAATAAAACACCAGCGGCGTAAACAACAATATCACAGGGAAATGCTTGCTGAACCGCTGAAATCCGTTGAGCGTAATATTAAAGACACATCCAAATAAAAACATAAAGACACACCCGCCAAACACCCCAAAGTTGACATAACCGTCGCCCAGTGCACTGATGCTCATCGATGTCCCTTGTCGCACCGGCATGCCGGTATATTTAAGCACCAGACTGTTATCCCCCGCCTTCAGTTTATCGGGCGCCAGAATCCGTGGTAAAAAAGCAGCCTCCAATATCATCCGTAATTCTTCGCCATTGGCAAAGGGTTCTTTTTCGGGCACATGACTCATGGCATAGGTGACGATAAACCCCTGGTTCATCCGCACATTACTTTTGGCTACGGTGTTCAAATCAAATACACCACCTTCAGCATTAACGGTCTGAAATGCCTCTTCAAAATCCGCATAACTTCCCTCTCCATATGTAATATTTTCTCTGTAGGTGCTTTTTAATTGCTGAATCAGTACGACAAGTAAAACCAATCCGACAGCCGCGCATGCTTTGACAATCACACTTGGTTTATACCGGATAGCTAAAACAGCCAATACGAATACCAGCCAGGTAATCAGGTCATGGAACATTCCTGACTGTAAAGAACTGGAAACAATGGCTCCCAGCACCACAATTAAAGGCAATATTTTAATCTGCCTTCTGCTGAGAAGCATCATAAACAAACCAATGAACTTAAATCCGGAAAGAATGTAAAATACATTGGCCAGTTCTGCACCAAAATAGCCGGAGACAATCGTTGACAGAAAGCCAATACCTATAAAAATATAAGGCAACAACGTATTGGATCCGACAAATTGCTCTATTGCATCCTCATCAATCTTTTCTCCCTTTAACCTTCCTGAAAGGTGTAAACCAAAAATAAAAAGAATGACCGCGGGAATAGCATAAGCAAAATAAGTTTCCTCCGGCACCTGCATTCGGTACTTAAAATACATTTGTTCATCCAATCCGCTATAAGCCAATGTAGGTCCTACCAGGTACTGCACACAAGCTAAAGCCCCGGCCCAATACCTTATCGGAATTACATATCCATATGCATAAAATAGTAAAATGAACTGATGCAGGGCTATGGCCATGGCAAAGAAACGAAACCATGACAGGTCGGGTATAAGCATAATCACCGCCACCAAACTAAGCGCGTAAGCAAGCCAATTAATTTTTACATTAAAAAGGGTCGGGAAAAACATGATTTAAGCGGTCATTGCTTTAAGCTAAGCATAGATATTTACATAGAAACGATTTATGAAGTTAGCCTGCTTATGACTGAAAAAAAAAGTTTGACAAATTACTGATTATAGGTTGGTTGTTGATACTGTCGGCTTTACTCCGACCTGTTAGGTTTCGGAAACCTAACAGGTCTTACCATTTCGCATACCGCGCAAGGAGCATGATGGTTTCATCTCTAAGCGGCTCCGTAATCCTTTTGCCCTTCAGGGTGAAAAGCTCGTATCCGTTATCCAACAAAAACTGCTGTGCCGTGCCCGGTTTCAGACCGGCGTTCTTCTCTGCCCACCACTCAAATTCAAAAACGATATATGGAATCTTTCCTTCGCTGATTAAATTTTGTGCCCCTTTAAAGAGATGATACTCCCATCCCTGTATGTCTGCTTTTAAAATATTAATCTTTTCAATATTATGCTCTTCTGCAAAACGGTCCAGGGTTGTAGTGCAAACCGTATAATGATTAAAACTGTCTATTTTAACCGGGCCACTCCAGCCATGCACCCGGTCAGATTCATAAAAATCAAGCTCGTCCAGTTGATCTGAAAGAGCCACGTTTAAAGCCTTCACATTTGACAGGGTGTTTAGCTTAATATTTTTATCCAGTATTTTGAAAATCTCCCTACCCGGCTCAAAGGCATAAACGGAAACATCATTCTTTGTTGCCAGGGGTAAACTAATGGCGCCAATGTTGGCTCCGGCATCTACAACAACCTCGCCCGGTTTAAGAAGAGATTCGATTGTTCGAATGGTTTCGGGTTCATACACCCCGTCAAAAAACAAATCCCTGCCCACACTGTCATAGGTATTAAGAATGTGGAATCGAAGATTATTGTTGCAGGTTATCACTCTATCATAATTCCTTTGTAGGGAATGCCGGAAAAGTAATTTGCCAAGCCTTTTTTTCCCCCTAAAGGAAGGCAAAAGACGATACAGCCGAGACATAAAATTCATCATCAAATCTTCTTCATAAAGTCCTCAACGGAAGTAACAATATGCTCAAAACTCCAATCCTGTATATACGATCTCGCCTTCTCTCCCATTTCATTCAGTTTATGTTTATTCGTAATCATCCATTGCAGTTTATTTTTCAAATCATCCGGATCATCAGAACGGAAAACCAGACCGGTTTCTCTTTCTTTGATTAAATCTACAGCACATCCACAACGATCGCTTACCAATACAGGCTTACCGGCTGCCATCGCTTCATTGACAGCCAGCCCCCAGGTTTCACTGTTGGAAGAAAGAATATATACATCGCTCATCTGATACAGTGCTGGCATGGATTGTTGATTCTGGAAATCCATGAAATGAATGTTTTTACGCTGTAATGATTTCATTTTATTTTCCAGCGGACCATTACCTGTAAAAACAAAATGGACTTCTTCTTCCTGAATAGTTTGTGCTACATTGAGTAAGAGCATAGGATTTTTAACCGTTTCGAATTTCCCGGCAAATAAAAACACCACTGC